>JAFSCH010000127.1 GCA_017436865.1 Lachnospiraceae bacterium | reverse complement strand
TTGACAGTGACCTTGATATGATAACAGAAGGTACAGGATAAAACAATCTGACGTAACATTCATCAGAATGAATTATGCTGTACCTTCTTTTTATTTGAAGAATTTTCGGGTAATTGGAACCAGGTAAAGTTACGAATTACAATATAATAAGACAATAATTGAAATATAGGGTATTTGATATAGATTCAGATACCCTATAAATGTAAATATGGTAGTTTATAAAAAAATTAAGGTGAGAGGAACCTAGAGAATGGAAGAACTATTTTATGAATGTATTGAGGAAGTAGAAACGACAGGAGCTTTGAACTTGGTGAAAAGAAAACAAATATGGAAAGAATGTGAAACAGATTCACATGAACAAAATGTAAATTCAAGAATAGTTAGGAAACAGTTAGCAATTGAATGTATAAAAAAAATTATAAAAGATTGGAATATTAATAGTATGCCAGAAATTATTAAGAATTATTTAACTGTTCTAATTCAAGAGATAGAGAGGAAAGTGGAATTTAAGAATAGTTTTGATATATTTAGGTTAGAGTGTGAAAAAGAGATTACAGAAAAAGATAATTTTTGTATTGGATATTTGGAACAAGCAGTTAAGCATTTAATTAAAATTGTTAATGCTGATGAGCCGTTATTGTCTCAGGAATATAATGCGATAGATAGTGATGAGGAATTAGATTTTGATGAGCTTGATACATCTTATTGCTGCTGTATAACTTGGAAATATCAGATGATACAAGGTAATGAGTTTGAAAGAAGAAACAGGGAAAGAACATTTTGGATATGGTATATAGAAAAAGCTGCAGATATTCAAGGCAAAAAAATTGAATATAGAAGTAAATTAAGTAATACTCATAAAATAGAAGAAAAAAAGAAATGTGAGAGAAAAATAAGAACAATAGAAGAGTTTACTAAGGAGATAAATGGTGATTTTGAATATATAGGGTGTGAGAAAAAAAATAAGATAGTGACAATAAGTGTATTAAATTTATATGATAATCCTATTTGTCCTGTTTGTGGTCAAATAGCAAATAGAAAAAAAGATTTTATTGGAATGGCTGAAATGGGAAAAATAATGAATTGGAAAGTTCAATTTAAAGTTAAAGAACGATTATATTTTTGTGATAATACAGAATGTGACAAAATAAATTTTATTCCTAAATCCCCTTGCGACTATAAAGAAAAAAAGGCGAATTTTGTCAATATAAAGAGCATTCAAGGAAATGAAGAAGTGATAAATGAATTGTTTAATAATGCTTAAAATTAGGGTTAGGAGAAGTAGTTTGATGTAATTCCCATACATAATTAAGTATGTCCATAAAAAGAGGCGGAAGTATTTTTTATAAATAGAATTATGACTATATTATAAGTCAACATGATGGAGGAAATCTTATGTCTAAAGAGGTAAAAGCAGCAATAGTTAGTTCGATAATAACAGGTATTTTTTCGTTTATCATTTTTATGGCTGAGAAAGACACCATAGAAGAAAAGACAGTAGAGATACTGGCTGAATATTTTGAGTCGGTAGAGATAAATATGTCTTATGAGCAGGGCTTGAAATTGGTTTATGAAGATTATAGAAAGTTAGAGTATGAGAATGTAAAACTGCAAAACGAAGTAAATATGCTTAAGGGACAAATTAATATTGATGAAGAAAACAGAACAACTATTGAAAATGCAAAAGTATTTGCAAATTTAAATGAATATGCAAAAGCATTAGAGATTTTGAATGGTGTAAATAATAAAACTTCGGAAATGGAGTTGCTGATAAGAGAATATTCACAAGAATACGAATTATATATTATTGAACAGATAAATATTTTACTGGAGAATGAAGAGTTAGATGAAGCGAATGTACTTGTAAAAGAAGCGCTGAAAATAATTTCTAATAGTCAAGTATTAAAAAATAAGCAACAAGAAATTGAGAAGGCCTATCCAAAATATATGACAGATATTGTTCCAGCCTATCAGAGTGGTGGAAATACATATACAGAATATACTCTGAGTAAAGGTGGAGGTGCAGAGTATTTTACAATGGGGGGTGTGAAATACATATATGGAATGACTTTTAGTGCGGATGTAAATATATTTGCCGATGTGTCATGGGCAGTATATAATCTTGATAAACAATACAATACTTTGGAATTTATTGTTTGTCATGTTGATGGTACGGATTTAGGAAATCAAACTGAGCTACAGATATTTTATGATGGTGTTTTGCAGGAAGAAGTAATATTAAATCCTGATATGGCACCAAAGTCTGTATCACTTGATGTTAGTGGAGTAGGACAGTTAAAAATGCAAGTATATCCGTCTGGCAATAGTGGACCGTTATATGGTTTGAGAAATACAATATTAAGATAAGAGTGTCACCTTGCAGACCTTGTCAAATGGACAGGAATAAATCCTGCTCTATGCGGATGATGACAGAACGAATACCTATCTTGTACCTGCAAATGGCAAGGAAATCAGATACATTTATAATAAGGACAGACAGCTTATCCGAATAGAGTATCAGGACGGTACCTGTGAAGAAACCGCTTATGACTGCTGGGAGAACCGAATCTGGGAAAAAGACCGCAATGGAAATGAAACACATCGTATCTATGATGAATACGGTCATCTTCTGGAAGAGAAGAAGCCAGACGGTCTGACGATATCTTATGAATATGACCCGCAGGGAAACTGCATCCATATGGCAGATAACGCCGGACGTGAGAGCTGGTATGAGTATGACAGGAACGGAAACCTGATTAAGGAAACAGAGCAGATGGATGCGTTTACACAGCGAGAGATATTCTATGAGTATGACAAGCATGGACGTGTGACTGCCTTTATCGATTCGAATGGAAACAGGGAGTCTTTCCACTACGAGCAGAAGTTCTGGAAGTATACGACCTTTATCACTGCCGGAGGAACCCACTATGAGCATGGTCTTGATCGTGCTGGAAGACGTGTGAGCACGAAGGATTCCGATGGTATTTCCAGCTATGCCTACAATAACTTCGATATCCTCTGCATGGAAACAGACCCGCTTGGCAATACGACTAAGTATCTCTATGACCGTGTACTGGATATGACAGGCGTGGTACAGCCCAAGCACTTCCATCCGGCATCGAATGATGAGAAACGTGAGACTTATACCTATGATGCCCTGCATAACCGTCTTTCGAGGACGGATGCAGAAGGTGCCGTATTTGCCATGCTCAGAGATGGCGAAGGAAATATCATAAAGGAAATCAATCCGAATGCCTATGAC
>JAFSCH010000169.1 GCA_017436865.1 Lachnospiraceae bacterium | reverse complement strand
AATAAAATTGGATAACTATAACTATAGGATGTGGATAACTTTTGTGTTTTATCGCAAGTGCAAAACATATGTTTGGTTTTGCTGAAAAGGCAGGCTATAGATAAATTTACCTTTCATTGCTGATCAATACCACTAAAAATCCATTTGACAGCTTTTGTCTTCGATGGTATATTATATTTAGTGGTTGCGCTGCGGAAACTTGCGATGCCCGCAGCCGGTGGAGTTCCATGCGTGGGCTCCACTTTTTTATTGCCACAAAACAAGGGAGGATTCAGAGATGGCTAATAAAACATTTTTCACATATGATGAACAAATTGAAAAACTGGAAAAAGAAAAACAGCTTGTTATTTCTGATACTGAATTCGCCAAAAACACTTTACAGAAATTAAGCTATTTTTCACTAATTGGTGGTTACAAAGACTTATTTAAGCATAAACCATCCGGTAATTATTTGCATGGTGTTACTTTTGAAGAGATTACTGCCTTTTACTACTTTGATGAAGAATTGAGAACACTCTTTCTCAAATATATATTACATGTTGAAAGACAGTTAAAATCTATGTTGTCCTATTACTTCTGCGAAAAATACGGAGAACAGCAAACTGCATATTTAACTGCCGGAAATTATAACCTCACACGCAAAAATTCCGGCAAAATAAATCGTTTGATTACAACCTTGAGTCAAACTATTGCATTACCCAGCAACTATAGTTATATCACACATCACGCAAGAGTATATGGTAATGTACCTTTATGGGTAGCAACCAATGCACTTACATTTGGACAAGTTTCAAAAATGTATCAATATTCAACTTCTGATATCCGCACCAAGGTAAGTATTAATTTCGCCAACATGTCAGAGGTTCAGTTACATCAACTCATTCGTATTCTTGCAAGCTGTAGAAATGTATGTGCTCATAATGAGAGACTTTATTCCTTCCAAGTAAATGAAGCAATTCCTGACATGGTTTTACATAACAAATTACAACTACCGCAGAAAAAAGGACAATATACTCTTGGCAAGAAAGACCTATTTGCTGTCGTAATAGCCTTGCGTTACCTCATTGATAATCAGGAATTTAAACAGTTCAAAACAGAACTCAAGCGATTAATTCATTCTGTTCTCAAGAACTGCCCTCATATCAGTCCGGAACTGCTGTTTTCCAAAATGGGCTTTCCTGAAAACTGGGAGAAAATTGTGCGGTACAAAAAATAGTTGCTTTTACACAACTTACGATTTATAGTATATATGGTTGTGCTATGTTGCTTGTGAGGCGCATGGCCGGTGGAGCTTCATGCGTGAACTCCACTCTATTATAGGATTTGTAAAAGCTGAGGGTTGCCCTAGATTGTGGGGCAAACCTAATAAAACTTTAATAATTTGCATTCAAATACCATTTTTTCAATGTCACCATCCCTATATGGATAATTAATTAATGCCAAATACATATTAGGAACTAATAGCATTTCTTCTTCACTTCTTCTCGTAATAGCATTCACATATATTCCCATTGTATCTGACTCCACATATATTTTCAAAAGATTCTTTCTTGTTGCATATGCTTCCTCTTCATCAACAATATCTTTAATTAAACTTGTACTCATGAATCCTTTTTCATGTATTGGTGTAGGCATTTCTTGTTTATTTAGCTTTATAAATTCATTAATAAATTCATCGTTAACCAATCTATAAAGAATTACATTATCAGGAATTCTAGGGGCACTACACAAAACAATAGACAAAATATCTGCCATTTCTCTATAAATATTACTTTCACTGTCAATTTCATTTCTCAAATAGTTGTTAATTTGTCTATATGTATATCCACAATAACATTCTACTGGTGCCGTAAAGATACTTCCTTTTACTGAATTCTTAGCCAATTTCATTATCTCTTTATACGATTGCGCCCAGTTTTTATAATGCGTCATTCCCCATTCTTCTGCTTCTTCTGCCGTTTCAAATTCTTTATATACTTTTTTATTTTCAATATGCCAATTTATTTTACCATATATATGTTTATTCCAGCTTTTTTCTATATAATTTCCTATTCTCTCATTAAATTGCTTTACCATGCCGAGGTCTCCTTTCCACTAACATTGACACTAAATCAGTGCCTCCTAAACACCCTTAACCCTTTAATATATCAATACTCTTTAAGGTAGGAATCGCACCGTACTTTCCAATCAGGTAATTCTTCTCATAACTTTCATCCTTACGGATACGGGAACCATCCTCATCTACGAAGTCAGCCAATGAGTAAAGTGTGGATACACCTCTTTCATCCTTTTCTACAAACCAGATTTCATCACGACGCAACAACTGATTAGACAACTGCCATGTGTCATGGGTTGTAAATACAAGCTGTGCGTGGTTGGTGTTGATTTCCGGATTTAAGAATGTAAGCAGGAAATTTCTTACAAGTAACGGATGCAGGCGAGCATTTAATTCATCAATGAAGAACACACTGCCCTTCTCCAACACTTCCTGCAATTCCGGATATAATACAAACATCTTCAAGGTTCCGGCAGACTCCAATCCCAACGGAATTTCCGCCATTTCATCAGAATCAATCATCTTGTGAAGTGCGTTAATCTTGTACCTTTCTTCCGCGGACGCTTTGCGTCCGTTGCTTTCAGCCTCCTGAGGAACCTTTTCAATTCTGAAATCCTTGATATGCTCATCAAAAGATGCGAAATATTCTACAACTTTTTGCTGCACATTCTTATCTTCTACAAATCCCTTCGGCAATCTTCGTGACATAAAGAAGTTGGTAAAAGGATCACCAAAATCCGCAAATTCATTTGCAAGGAACCAATCCCTGATTGCCTTACACTTACCAATCTTCAGCTTTGCTCCCAAAGAGATAATAAGCACCTGCTTTTCCAATGCTACCTGAATATTGTCCCTACTGCTCTTTGGGAAGCCCGACAAGTCCAGTTCCTCGTCACTGGTGCCACGATAAAATACTGTACTATACTTTCTGGCAGTCTTTGCCTTGGAATTAAGCCATTCTTCGGTTACACCTTCCTTATTGATGCAAAAACCATAGTTATAGCTTCTCTCAGACTTATCCCCAGGCAATGTGAAGTACACCTCAAAGCTAGATTCCGCATCAGCAGATGTGGAATCAAACAAGAACGGCGTTGGTCTGAACTCTTCAAACTTCTCCTCCTCATCGCCATACTTAAAGGACTCTGCAACATACTCAGACATATATTCAAAAGCATTATATATATTTGACTTTCCGCTTGCATTTGCACCATAAATGGCAGCAACTGGCAAAATCTTTTCGCTACCAACCGTCACTACTCTGTCTGAAAACTCGGTCATCTTCGCCGCAGACAAATCCAAAGTAGCCTCTTCTCTAAATGATTTGAAATTTTTAAAATTAAATTGAATTAACATGATTGCTACCTCACCTTCTTTTCTACTTTCTATTATATACAGTTTTTACAAAAATCAACATTCAAATTCGACTCACTCTCATTTTGATGTATATTTTGTTGTTATAATAAAAATCACCCAATTTACATCATCGTAAACTGAGTGACTTTTCACATTTTATGCTTTTTTCTTTTTTGATTTTCTCTCCGGTAATTCTGAATACATTTCTTCCACCATATTCTGCAATGCAGTTCTATCATCCAAAATAGTTACCGGCAACATAAGTTTTGCACCTTCATATGGTGGTTCCGGTTCACTGTCCGGCATAAATTTCTTACTAGCCTCTGTAATCTTCACCAGAAAGCCATTGCCATAAATCCCACCAAATATCCGCTCTTTATAATAAAAAATAAATCCACCCATCATAGGAATGTTCCTTACATTTCCCAAATCAGATAGTTGGTCCATTATGTAATCTGCTAGTTCTTTATTCTTTGACATAAACACCTATTCCTTTTTCAATGCCTGTACTCTCATTGCTATATTTTCATTAAATTCTTCATCTGAAAACTTCGGATCTCTGGTATCAAACCATATCTTACAAGGCACTTCGCCACATTCACCACAATTTTGCATACACTTATTATTTCTAACACAGTCATAAATCGGACAAGCTTTCCCTTCCGGTGCATGGAAACTGCAATCATTTAACCCGCAGAATCCTCCGGTTACGATATTATCGGTATAATCTATATGATAAATAATGTCCACACAAGTATCCGGAATTACTAATTCCGGTACATCATCATTTTCGATTTGTATAAGTGGTTTTTCTGTTCCCCAATAGCATCGGATGTAGGATTGCAATTCTTTAGAAGGGGCAATTTCCGTATAAAAGCTATTTCTTTTGAAGGGAGTTGCCGTCAATGGACGATAAATTGCATTATATCTCATTCACATTCTCCCTTCTTGCGTTGGTTATTCTCTTCCCATCTTGCTATTTGATGAAATAAGTCTACCCCTTCCCTCAACCTTAACAAGTGTCTCTAACTCTTTTAATGCATCCTTGGCAATCCACATCTTATTCTTGTTGCCACTTTCCTTCAATTCATGGGCTAAAAGGATCGCTTTTTCATTATAAGTAAAATCTTTCTTTCCTATCTCTCGTAATGCCCAAGAAATCGCCTTCCTAACATGTTCATGTTCACTATCAGAATACTCTTGTACAATGCGTAAATAGTCATCAAGAGTATCATTGGTAATCGTTTTATTATGCACTACAGAAGAAGCAATTAACGTAAACGCTGCTCTCTTCTTGTAAGTATGTGTACTTGTAATCCAATTAGAAATAAACTCATCATAGCTCTTCAGTTTAATAATCAGATTTTTACACAAGTGATCGCACAAATCCCACGACTGTACATCACATATAATTTTTTCTATCTCATCATGTGATATTATCTTTTTGTCAAAAACTAACACCGCCAATAGTTTTGCTTCATGGTAACCGGAATTCCACAGCTCTTTTGCCAGTTCATTTGACTTTCCAGTTTTCTTTGCTATTGCACGAACAACGGCTGTTGAAACACCTGTACTATATTCTTCTGGAATACCCATTTTCACGACATTCGCTTTGTATTTTTCAGAAGCATTTGCTTTTAACTCTTCAATAATCTCAT
>JAFSCH010000168.1 GCA_017436865.1 Lachnospiraceae bacterium | reverse complement strand
CCTTAGGTAATTTGTTTTAGCGATTCAATTATACCAAAAAGTCAAGATTTATGCCTTTTTTATTGGCTACAATATAGAGTTTTCAAGGTTCAATACACCTTTTGGGTGTGGGAAGTTTAAGTACTTTACTCTTTATGCAACATCCTGATTCTGTAATCCAGCATTCTGCCACATTTCCTTAAACTTGCTTGATAATCCGCAAAGCTTTCCATATACATCCACACTCAGTTCTGTCTGTGGCGCTACCTGTAAGAAAACAGTTAACATCTGGCACATGATATAACTATCGACAAAGGCTTCTTTTAAAGTCAAAGCAACCATAATTCCCAACACAACAGCTCCTAAAGAAGGTACATTAAAAATACCAACAAGACCGAGCATAAGAAGCATTGCTATTATCGCTACTACTGTAGTAAATACCATAACAATAAATGTAATTTTTACCGCTTCCTTTAAGAATGTTTTAACGTTCTGGAAGTAAATACATACACCATCGCATGCACTCTTCCATGCATTCTGGTCTTTATTAACAAAAGTATAACCTAAGCAACACTCATCTACATATCCTAAAAAAATGCCAATAAACTTCTGTAAGATTTCAACTGCATTATCCATTCCCGGAATGAAATCAAGAAAGCCTCCAATCTTACCAACAGTTCTCTGAAGCTGTCCAACTGCACCACCTACGAGCTTATCTACTCCAATGTATACATTAGAAGAAACAAATCTTTCCTTTACCAATTGTGCACCTGTTTCAACCATGTTCTCAGGAATCTTTCCTTCCTGCACTGCCACTGCCATACATGCAATGTGGGCAGACTTAATCATATAGCTTACATAATCAGATACCACATGATACAATTTAAAAACGGTAAATCCCCAAACTAAAAATGCAACATACGCACCAATAAACTCTCCAATCACTGCTCCAATTGCACAAAATACAATTAACAGTATTAGCGCTACCAAATCAAACCCTAATCCTACACCAAGCTTAATCCAGTTAAACTTCATTGTTCCTAACCAAATATCTTTTGCTTTCATAAAATCCTCCTTGCTTCATTGGTTATATATTATTATGCCTCAATGACATTACAACCCTACAGTTCTCCTACCATTTCAAAGTACTTACTACCCACATCCTTAATCTGACCATCAAAAGATATTGTTGGCATTCCATTTGTAAAGTCACTTATTTTTAAAACAGTTGTCTCTACATCAGCATTTAAAACAATCGTCGCATAAAATCCCATTTCAATACTCGAAATCACTTTACCCACATTTCCAATATTAACATCAATCGTCTTTGTTTCTCCTGCTGGTATTGTTTCTGACCATGTTAGAAATGTGTAAATTCGCTCTCCTTTGTCATCTAATACAAGATCATTTCTTGGCTGTGTCAAAAACTCACATTTTGTATTGTTTACAAATGTAAGCCTCATCCTTAAATCACTATTTCCTATTTCATCTTTCCACTGTATCTCATCAATTGTTAAATCAATACCATACTGCTCCAATACATCAACTTTATAGTCAAGCTCGTATAAATTATCTCTAGAATGATCTTTGATTATTTCCGGGTTCTCTTTACATTCTACATCAAAGATTTTAGCCTCTGTTTCATTTATAATAAATGCAAAAAACAAATACGATACCGGATTTCTCATCGTACCACTGAATTCCATAGACTTACTCTCAATAACACCATCTCTAATTTGAAGATGTATTTCTACACACCCATCTGACTCCTCTACCGTTTCCCCATTCATCAAAAAGATTAATCCATTGATATAATCATTATAATCTACTTTCTGTTCTTCACTCTCTACCATTGCAAGCATAGCCGCTTGTATATCCTCAATCGTTTTTATTTCCTCATCTACTACATTCTCTGCCAGTACTTCATCCTGGCCCCATAATACGTGACTATCTTCATCTCCAATGTATGTAATTCTCATGTTATCCATGTTATCTCTTAATTCTAAAGCTAACTCGGCTACACTCTTCCCAGCTGCCTCAATGGAATCAACTTTATATTTCCCGAAACGAAATCCATTAAAACTCAAATCCGGTGTATTCTCTTTTAACTCATATAGCTCTGTTAAATCCTCTTCCCATGCATCATATACTGGCAAACCTTCTTCATATCTTCTTGTTACGAAAGGCTCACTATCAGATATCATCTCAACTGTTATTTCTTCTGTTTGTATCGCTTCTACTTCTTGTGTTATTTCATCTTCTGTCTGTGTAGATACCTCACTATTTCCACAAGCCGTCAGTAATACAAATATAAAAGCTAATAACAGTATTTTTCCTCTCTTCATATTTACAACTCTCCTCTTTTCACCATGTATACTAACCGTTTGTCATTGTATCATAAAAAAATCTAGGAATTCATTTTTTTCGCGAACGGTCATAATTAGAGCGTAAACGGTATTTTAAGAGATATTTAGATTTATACGAACAAATAGTGCGTGCCAGCGCACGCACTTTGGCAAGAATTTCTTACGAAATTCTTGTCTAACTGCCACTACGCTACAGCACTTTCCTATAAAGGAACAAAAAACCCGAGTGGCGAACCACTCGGGTAAATTTACAACATATATTCAGATTAGTTTGTGATAACCTTTTCTGTTTCCTTATCGAATACGTGAATCTTTTCAACGTCGATAGCGAACTTAACCTTATCGCCAGGTCTAGCTGTTGTTCTAGGATCAACTCTAGCTGTGATAGGGAACTCAGCTAAATCAGCATATAAGAATACTTCTGCACCGAGTAACTCGTATACACGGATAGTTGTCTCGAATACGCTTCCAGACTTAGCTTCTACCATCATCTGAGAATCATAGATATCTTCTGGTCTGATACCGAAAGTAACTGTCTTTCCGTTGTATCCGCCTTCAATTAACTTCTTAGACTTAGCTGGTGGAAGTGCGATAGTAAGATCAGCAATCTTTAAGTTTGCTACATCACCTGTTACTTCTACTTTTGCATCAAGGAAGTTCATCTGAGGAGATCCCATGAATCCTGCAACGAATAAATTCTGTGGTTTCTCATATAAGTTCTGTGGTGTATCTACCTGCTGTACGATACCATCCTTCATAACAACGATTCTTGTACCAAGAGTCATAGCCTCTGTCTGGTCATGTGTAACGTAGATGATGGTTGTACCTAATCTCTGATGTAACTTAGCGATCTCGATACGCATCTGTACACGTAACTTAGCATCCAAGTTTGAAAGAGGCTCATCCATAAGGAATACCTTAGGATTACGAACGATAGCACGTCCCATAGCAACTCGCTGTCTCTGACCACCGGATAAAGCCTTTGGCTTACGATCAAGAAGCTTCTCAAGATCAAGAATCTTAGCTGCTTCTTTTACCATCTTATCGATTTCAGCCTTAGGAACTTTTCTTAACTTAAGACCGAATGCCATGTTATCATATACTGTCATATGTGGGTAAAGAGCGTAGTTCTGGAATACCATTGCGATATCTCTGTCCTTAGGCTCTACATCATTTACTAATCTATCACCGATTCTTAATTCACCTGAAGAAATATCTTCAAGACCTGCGATCATACGGAGTGTAGTAGACTTACCACATCCTGAAGGTCCTACGAAGATGATGAATTCCTTGTCAGCGATTTCAAGATTGAAATCCTTTACTGCTTCAAATCCATTAGGATATACTTTGCACACATTTTTTAAAGATAAACTTGCCATTTTTCTTTCCTCCCGAAAAATATTATATCGTGTTTTCGTATGCTCTAAGTATATAAGAATTTATTTAAAAATGCTATGCCACAAATCCACAAATATTTTTTAGACGTTATGTAAAAGTTGCTTACCAAACGAACGATTTGTCCGCTCAGTAAGCAACTTGACTAAGCCATATACTTTTACATGTACAGATTGACGAATATGTATTTTTTATTCTCTTGTAATTACTTCTTTTTCTTATTATTTTCAGACATTTTCTCCATTGCATCACTAACTGCAAAGATTCCTTCTCCAGTCGATTCTTCCTCTTGTTCATTATTTGCTATCATAACCTCATATTTTTTGAAGATTTTCAAAAACAAGAATGACTTTGCATAAGGAAGTAAACCACAAGCAAGCATGAGTACCACAGGACCTAACTGAGGCAAGAAGTAAAACGCAAGAATTGGAACTGCGTAAGATACCACAAACAATATCGCACTTGGCAAATGGGATAACGCCATTAAAAATGAGTTCTTAATCGTATTCTTTACTGTATTACTAAATCTTGCCTGAAGCGGAAATACGAAAGAAAATCCCATCGCCAGAATCACCGTTACCGCAATTACACCATACTGTATCAACTCATTTAATTCCACTTCGGAATAGAACATAATTCTATAATCAAAGAATAATATAAAAAATACTGCAAGGAAAATCAGCCAAATTGCTGTTGATTGTTTAAAGTTCTCCTTGAACGCTTTAAAAAAACCTTTTGTAATATGCCCCTCTTCGTTTTTCACCATCTTATACGCAACGGAATAGGCTGCCGTGATTGCTGCACCTGCTGTGAATATGGGAATGCTGAAAACAATCACTAGGACATTCAGAATCATAATGTCACATACTTTTCCCAAAAAATTCATCAATGGACTGTCTAATTTAAACATAGTATACCTTCTCCTCTCGAGCAAAAACTGCTAGAAAATATAATACTATGTTTCATTTTTCATTTCAATAAATTGGGTGAAAATCACTTTGTAAAATTCTTATAAATATCTTCATTTATGATAATCAATTCTAGTAATTCCACTCACAAATAAATGCTTTACCACCTGCTATTGTAGTACCTGAATCAAAGTCTCCGTCGTTCCATTTTCCATCTTTATTTCTATAATAGAACATTCCATAGTCTTCTCCACTACTTACAGCATTTGGCTCGTCCTGTGCCCAATTAGTATACTCTAACAATTCACCATTAGACCACACCCATGTTCCTTCTAACGCTGCATCGCTTAATCCAAAATATGCACTCTCATATCCAACATTCTTCATATATTGATATAAGTAATCATTTTCTTCCTGACTTGTAACTGTTGCAAGATATCCCCCTGCCATAATGCAGTGTTGAGCAGCCAGTTCATATGTATAGCCTGCACCATTATATATGTAATAATGATGACCATTAAACACACCTGCATCTACCGGCATTGGAATTGTTGTGGTCGGCTGTGCTACTACTGGTTCTGTTGCTACAGGTACTTGTCCTGTTGCATCTCCATTCCATTCACAGATAAATGCTTTTCCACCACGTACTGTTCCATTTCCGAAATTACCATCATTCCATTTTCCAGTCTCATACTTATAGTAAAACATTGCATAATCTT
>JAFSCH010000167.1 GCA_017436865.1 Lachnospiraceae bacterium | reverse complement strand
GTAGTTCTGCTATGTCCACAAAAACAAGTAAAATCTGGACATAGCAAGAAGTTTGAGCTTGTATATGTCCAATTTGGTGAATATTATAGCAAAATAACCTATTCATTTGGACATTTAAGCTATGGTTAGTGTATCTATGTCCAAAACATGTATTATTTAAGTATTTAAATCTATAAATTCATCAACTTTTCATCCTAATGCAGTGTAGAAGGGGAGTCCGAGTGTTGGTCACAATTCTGTAAAGCAAAGTCTTAGAGTTTCTTAATGTTCTCTAATGACATCAAATAAAAGCTGTCAGAAGAGGACATTTAGTAACCCTTAGGCTTTGTGTCCCAGAATTGAGAGCAACTCTACAAATGAGCCATGCCGACCACTCGCAACTTACGTTGCTCGTTGTCGCGGCGTTCGCCGTATTGGCCACTGGCTTAAATTGCTCTTACGGCATACGCAGTAAATGCACATGCCTGCTGAACAGTTACAATTTATCTATATAAAGGAGACCTCTATGTTACCAGAACAACTACTTATCAGAGCTAAACAAATAGAAAAAGAACTAATTGATATCCGCCATCATCTTCATGCTAATCCTGAAATAGGTTTTGATCTTGTTCATACAAAATCTTTTGTCAAAGAAGAGTTACGGAAACTAGGATATACTCCCACCGACTGTGGAAAATCCGGTCTTACCGCACTTGTTGGAGGCAAAAAGCAAGGAAAAGTATTTTTAATTCGTGCGGATATGGATGCCTTACCAATAAAAGAAGAAGCCAATATTGTCTTTGCTTCCCAAAACAACAACATGCACGCTTGCGGACACGATATGCATACTGCTATGCTACTTGGTGCTGCAAGACTCCTAAAAGAACATGAAGATGAAATCGAAGGTACTGTCAAGTTAATGTTTCAACCTGCCGAGGAATTGTTAGAAGGCTCTAAAGATATGATTGAACATGGTGTCCTAGAAAATCCGTCTGTAGACGCCGCTCTTATGATGCATGTCATGACAGGCATTCCACTTCCTACGGGAACAATTGTTGCATGCGATGGCGGTGTTAGTGCTCCTGCTGCCGATTATTTTACCATACAGATTCAAGGCAAAGGATGTCATGGCTCTACTCCTAATAAAGGAATTGATCCTATTTCAGTTGCCGCGCATATTATTATTGCATTACAGGAAATTACTTCCAGAGAACTATTTCTTTTTGATCCTGCCGTCTTAACCATTGGTACCATTCACGCAGGCACCGTGGAAAATGTCATTCCTGATACAGCTTCTCTTGGCGGAACACTTCGTGCTTATGATGAAAGCACAAGAGCATATATTAAAAAGCGTATTTGTGAAATCTCATCAGGAATCGCTACAAGCTTTCGTGCAACCGCCACCGTCCAATTTACAAGTGGCTGTCCAGTATTAATCAATGAATCCAGTCTGGCACAGTGCACCTTATCCTTTGTGCGTGAACTTCTTGGCACACAGAAAGCATTCTCAGCAAGTCAGCTCAATGCTATGTCCGATAGCGGATCTGCATCCAAAAGCTCAGGTTCTGAAGATTTTGCCTATGTCAGCCAAAAAGTACCCTCTATTATGTTTGCCATAGCTGCTGGTGAGCCGCAAAAAGGCTTTAAATATCCTTTGCATCATCCAAAGGTTATGTTTGATGACAATGCTCTTACCATAGGAAGCGCCGTTTATGCCTATACAGCACTTCGATGGCTTCAGGAACACAAATAATATTCATTTTATTAAATTACTGATAGACAATTATTGAATTATTTTCTCATAACTATTCTGTTCCAGCATTGTAGTATACAAAAAGCTCCGTATAATTAATCTATATACAGAGCTTTTTGTTAATATTAAGTTTTTTATTAGTTTTTATTGACCATGTACTACGATACAGCAAGTAAAAATCCCATTTTTGAACGCGATTTTTAATGGAGTATTGTAGATTACCATTCTGCGAAATAACACAACTGGTATTATTTTTACTGCAACATCACTTGATGTGTAATCAGATAACTTCCGTCTGCAAGCATCTCTCCCGTAACCTTAAGCTTTGCACCACTTAAATGCTTCTCTGCAAGAAGTCGATTCATATAGGCATTTTCATAATTACCCTTTTCATAGCTTTTCATAATTTCTTTCCAAAGCTTATCGTCCTTTACCACATTTTTAAATGTTACATTTTTACTATTTGTCTTTACCAGCTGCTGACTGCAATCCGCATAGTAATCTTGAATAGAACGAATTAAATCCTCATACTCAAATCCCACCTGCTCCAAAGTTCGAAGTACAACTACCTGCTGTCCTCCCTCTTCTTTTGAAGAATCGATGTCCTCTTTCTTTGAAGGTTTATACTTTTCAGGTTCCTCCGGCTCCTCATATTCAATCTCACACAAACGGTATAATGTTCCATTACATACTGGAAGATTTACTGCTAAATCTCTACGAATATGGTCTTTTGCATAATCAGCATCTGTACCATTAAAATACAAATAATTCTGTGGCTTAGTATCCGACCAGGTTACATCTACATTATAATAAGTATCTTCCAGTTTCACGATATTCCAAGCATGATTCTCACCTGCATAGCCCGTACAATAATAACATGGAATTCCCAGCTTCTGTAATAGGTACTGATATGCCCTTGCATAACCTGCACAAACTGTTTTACCAAGTACTAAGGCACTGTATGCACTCTGATTCATAGATGCTGCTTTATTGTAGGTTATCTTATCAACCAATGCATCATGAACAAACAACTCTTTGTCATGAACCTTATCCAGCTCCTGCGCTTTCGACAAAACCTCTTCTGCTGCAGCCTCAAATAAGCCTTTTGCCATATCAATATTATCCGCTGTCTTATTAAAAGACAGATAGATTGCCGCTACTCGTCCAGATGGCGCATACTTATACTGATATGCCGTATTTACCCAAAAAAGCTCCGGATGATCATTGACCACTGCCATAAATGCATTCTTTAATAAAGTAGCTGAAACTGCTTCCGCAGGAGAAAAATCCTTTATCAAAGCATTTGCATTAGCATATATCTGGCGATATAGAGCTTGTCCTGTTGCATCCAGCATATGATAATAAGGATACACCAGCTGTTCAAAAGAAAGCCCTTTTCCATCCTTTCCTATACCAAGCTGTTCCAGTATTTCTTCCACTTCTTCCTCTGTAATCGGTGTTCCCTGGACATTTATCGGAGTCATTCCGCTTCTTTCATCTGCCCATAAGGGAATCTCCAAATTGTCCTCTGTTGGCACAATATAGATTTCCTTTGCAATCGGCAACACCGCCAAACCATCCGACGCCGTAGCCACATCAAAGTTATCTTCCTCTTTCTTTTCTTCTGTTATAAGTTCTTCTGTTTCCTTGGCATTTGCCTGAATGGTCTCTCCAAGATTTTTCGCTAATTCCGGTTTGAAGTGGCAGAGTAAAATAAAAAGAAGTACAAGTGCAAGCAAGCCACCAATACCGTATAGCAGTTTCTCTACTATCCGCATAATTGGTCCTCCTTTGACTCTTATACTCCCCTAAAGCATGTGTAACACGCACTCAAAAATCGAGCAGCCCCTATCTTCTGCCCGATGCATAGAATACATTCTCATACCCTTCAAATATAACGCATCCATGCATACTCACAGCATCTCCTTATGCTGTTATAATAATAATTGTAATTATTCAGTTCCTTCATAATTACATACAAAAATCCATTCCAAATTTGCTTCGCAAATGGATTTTTGCTTATTCATACTACATCTTCTCACGGAATACGCAGTAAATGCGTCTTCCTGTTGAATAGTTACTAACAATCTATATAATATATCGGTCTTTATCCTTTTATTCTGAATAGTTTTAATTGTACAAATAATTCCATTAATTTTACTATAATTATAGTATTTTTAAACAATACGCCAAACATTTATATGGTAAGTGCCGAAAAACAGAGGCAGGATAATCCTGCCTCATTCATACTTATTCATTAATGAAATCTTGATGTAATCTCACGTAACTTCTCTGCTAAGTTCTTACAGTTCATTGTTCTCTCATGTGTTTCTATCGTCAGACTTACTACATCGGTTGTCTTCATCGCTATGTCATTTACTCCGACAGAACATTCACTAATATTACTACTAATACCCGAAATCATTCCTGCAATGCTATTAATATCTGACCTGATTTCATTAATTTGCGCATTGGCACTATTCATAAACTGCTCAATTGTTTCTGTTGCTTCACTATATTCATCACTGGACTTAATAAAGTCTTCATAATCACCCATTACATTATTCTTCATAAAGTCTAAGACTTTTACAAGACTATCCGTAAGAACTTCTACGGATTCGTTTACCTGCTCTGCTATAACCAAGATTCCAGAACTTGTATCCGTTGTCTGATGAGCCAATTTAGAAATTTCATCTGCTACTACAGCAAATCCTCTTCCAGCATCACCTGCTCTTGCCGCTTCAATAGAGGCATTTAGCGAAAGTAAATTTGTCTGTTCTGCAATATCTTGAATCGTATTGGCAAGCGAATTAATCTTTTCCACGTCTCTAGCCCTAAGAATCGCTTCTTGCGATGACTCTCGAATTGTTCCAAACAGATTAATAGTATCTTCACTGGCTTTTTTCGTTGTTTCTTTAATGCCAATGCTCTTTTCCATAACTTGTCCCGTAAGTTCTGTTCCGTTGTCTATCTTATCAGCAACATCTGAAATCGTAGAATTGATATTCTGAATTCTATTATTCATAGAATTTGCTGCTGAAGAAGTAGTTTCCATACTAGCCGCAAGTTCTTGATTCGTTGCTGAGTTCTCAGAGGAAGCATCATTAACCTTTTGCGAAATTTCAGCTAAGCTATTAGAATCATCTACCAAAACTCCTGAAATATCGTTTAACTCATTAACAATAGAAGAAAGTGTTTCTTTCATCGTTTCTACTGCCTGTGCCATTGTACCAATCTCATCTTTTGTATGTGGTATCTTCTTATCTGAAGACATATTAAGTTCAGAAATATCATTAATAACAGAAGTTAATACCTTGATTGGTTTTGTGATAATCTGTGTAAAGATAATACCAATTACCAATGATACCACCAGTAAAATCATTCCTATAGAAATACACCAGATATTTATAGTCGTAATTGGCTTCATAACATCATCTTTATCAGCCTGTACTACCAAAATCCAATCGTTTACGGTACAAATAAAAGAAATATACACTTCTTTTCCATCAACAACACACTGACGAACATCTGCTGTGGTTATCTTACCATTAGCCAATGTATTTAATACCTCTTGTACTACTTCATTATTGGAAATCACAGTTCCTAATAAACTATCATCTCTAGCATATAAATATGTTCCCTGTGAATCAACTAAATAACAGGTACTCGAATCCATCGTATTAATACCAACGTTATTCAAAATATATTCCAAGCGAACCTGTAATTCACTCAGATCATCTTCTCCAAAAAAGCTTTCATACAAGGTATCTGATGCTGAAATACATGTATCATACAAATAACTTTCGCATAATTCAATTATATTTTTACTATTAATTATGTATGCTACAACCAATATTGCAACCATCAAAGTAATAGATGTACAGGCAATTAGCATCGTTACTTTATTTGCAATTGAAAGTCCCTTAGCTTTACTATTCATAGCGTCCTCCTCTATTTTCCACTTTTTTCAGCATTCCACTGGTCTACAACATACTTACTAACTCCACTCCAATCCATTTCCCCATTAATATACATAAGCAAATGTTCTGATAACTTATCTTTATATCCTTGACTAGGAAATGTAGTAAAATTCCAACTTACAGAAGAAAGAGATTCATCACTAACATACTGGGATACCTGTCTTGCCAACGGATTCGATGGTGTTTCTTCATCACTAAATGTATTAAACACCGTGATGAATTGAAGTTTGTTTGTAACATAGTCTTTACCTATATCTGAACTATAAAGCCATTCTATAAAATCAATAGAGGCCTGCTGAGATTCCTCACTCACCATATTATTAATACACATATAGCACTCTGTACCAATACAAAGCCCTTGGTTTTCCTCTCCCTTTGCTCCAATATAGATTGGGAGATATTTACAATTGTCTTCTGTAACGGTATTGCCGCTTACGGAAGCAATCTGTGTCCAAGCCCAATTACCATTTTGTACCATTGCACACTTACCTAGTGCGAACTCTTCCATAGAATCATTTACTGTTTTTTTCTTAACTTCTGACTTAGGAGTACATGAATAATCTAAATATAAATCAAATATTTTTTTCATATTATTGCCATATGAAAAATCAATAGTTTCTAAATCATTTACCCCTTTATCCTTATACTCATAATAAATTGGAAGATTTGTTAAATGTGTCTGCCATCTCCAGTCTTCTCCTTTAAAGAAAGAAGTTGAACCAAATACCCCCTGAATACCCAGCTCATTTTTATGTTCTGTCATATCTTTTACTACTTCTTCTAACTTGGCATATGTATTTATTTCATCCATAGATTTATATTTCGTGCTTCTACTTGCCAATGAGAAATATTTCTGCATAATGGCATCGTTATAAATAATTCCATATCCTTCTACTACGTATGGCATACCATAAACTCCTGTTTCATCCGATATTGCCATACTCTTATCTTTTAACCATGAATACAATTCTGTATCACTTAAATCAACACAATAATTTTTCCAATCCTCAAATTCCACTGGTCCATTAATTTGGAAAATGGTAGGAGCATCCCTTTTTGCAATTTCAGCTTTTAATGCTTGAGCGTTACCATTACTTGGTGCCGTAAGTATCTTTACTTCCACCCCAGTTTCTTGCGTGTATAGTTCTGCAATTTCTTCCCATACATCTGCTACTTCCGGTTTAAAATTCAAATAATAAACCTTGGCTTCTTCCTTGCTTGTATTGCATCCTGTCAGCATAAGAAAACATAAAAAGAACGCAATAAATAATTTTGAATACTTTTTCATCTCATTTCTCCTCTCAAAGCATTTTTTGGATTAAAAATGTACTTTAAACATTCCTAATTTTCCGTCGAAAGAATACAGAATTCAATTATTATATTTAATATGATATCTTATAATTTGTTTTTTTACAATATTTTGTATAATTATTTTCTTTTATTTATTGTCATTCGTCACTTTGTACAATCACCCTTGTTTTATTGTCAGTTTTTAATACTCCAAAAAAAATCTAGCAGTATATCTCATATAACTAAAATAGATATACTGCCAGACTGCTATTTCATGCGTTGAACTAATTGTTCTATTTCTATCTGTGTTGGCATAACACGCAATGCACCTCTACGTGTTGTAATAATAGAAGCTGCTGCATTCGCGAATGTCAGCATTTCTTTAAGCTGTTCTTCCTGCAAATCAGATAACCCATGCTCTAAAATATAGTGCAGACAAGCTCCTCCAAACGTATCACCTGCACCCGTCGTTTCTATTGTATTTTCTTGTAAAAAGGGCTTTACTTCAACTATGCGATCTTTATAATATGCACGACTTCCTTCTTTACCCATTGAGAGCAGAATGAAAGGGATTTTATACTCTTCCTGTATCATTCGCACTCCCTCTGTGTAATCTTCTTTTCCAGTAAACCATTGAATCTCATTATCCGAAATTTTTAGGATATCACAAACAGATAATCCTTCTCGCACACATTCCTTTGCATCTTCTAAGAAATCCCACAAAGGCTCTCTTAAATTAGGATCAAATGACAAAATTGCTCCTGCTTCCTTCGCAATTTTTATTGCTTTCTTTGTTGCCAAACGTACAGGATCATGTGTCATAGAAAGAGTTCCAAAATGAAAAATACGCGCCTCTTTTAATAAGTCTTCCTGTAATTCTTCCTCTCGCAGCATCATATCTGCCCCCGGATTACGATAAAAAGAAAAGTCCCTATCTCCATCTGGTTTTGTTTCAACAAAAGCTAACGTAGTGCGTACTTCCCTATCTATTATTAATCCACTTCTATCAATTCCAACCTCGTCAAGTACGTTACATAATCTATGTCCAAATATATCATCGCCCACTTTTCCAAGAAATGCTGTACCAT
>JAFSCH010000166.1 GCA_017436865.1 Lachnospiraceae bacterium | reverse complement strand
ATTATGTTAAGTATTTAAATCTATAAATTCATCAACTTTTCATCCTAATGAAGTGTAGCAGGGGAGTCCGAGTGTTGGGCACAATTCTGTAAAGCAAAGTCTTAGAGTTTCTTAATGTTCTCTAATGACAGCAAGCACTCTCTGGAGTCTTGTCTGAGCACTGCGAAGCAGGGCGAGTTTGCGCAAGAGGTTGCTAATAAAAGCTGTCAGAAGAGGACATTTAGTAACTCTTAGGCTTTGAGTCCCAGAATTGTGACCAACACTCGGACTCCCCACACTCCACTAAACCTAAATTTAGCTAGTACTAACATAAAAGGCATACAGCTTTCGCTGTATGCCTTCCTCTCATTTCTATTCAATTAGAAAATATATACTGCTGCTGTTAATGGTGGAAGTGAGAATTCAAGATACTGATCACGTCCATCACATTTACCCTTTCTAGCGGTCATTTCCTTTGGAAGCTTATTACCATTTCCACCGAAACGTACTTCGTCGGAATTCAATAACAGCTTGTATTTCGTCTTCATTGGAACGCCTACACGGAACTTAGGATATTCCACAGGTGTCAGGTTCATGACAAAAAGCATATGCTGTTTGCCGTCTTTGGTTCTACGAACAAAGCTATAGATACTTCTCTCTGAATCATCTGCATTCATCCATTCGAAACCTGACCAATCATCATCAATCTGATGCATACATGGATACTGACGGTAAACCTTTAATAGCTCACCCACATACTCATGCATACCCTTATTTAAAGGCTCTTCAAGAAGATACCAGTCAAGTTCTCTAGCTTCGCTCCATTCTCTTTCCTGCGCAAATTCTTGTCCCATAAATAATAACTTCTTGCCTTCATGTCCAAACATATAAGTATAACCAACTCTTAGGTTTGCATACTTATCAATTTGATATCCCGGCATCTTATTTACCATAGAACACTTTAGATGCACAACTTCATCATGAGATAACGGTAAGATATATTTCTCACTACTGTTATAGCTCATGGCAAAAGTCATCTTATAATGATTGTCCTTACGGAAATAAGGATCAAGCTTCATATATTCACAGAAATCATGCATCCATCCCATGTTCCACTTAAATGTGAAGCCAAGTCCACCGTCCTCCGGCTTCGCTGTTACCTTAGGCCATGCAGTCGATTCCTCTGCAATGGTCAAAACTCCTGGATGAGAACCATGAATTACAGAATTCAAATGCTTAAAGAACTCAATCGCATCTAGATTCTCATTTCCGCCATACTTATTAGCAACCCATTCTCCATCCTTTTTACCATAATCCAGATATAACATAGATGCGACTGCATCCACACGGAGTCCATCAATATGGAACTCTCGAATCCAGAATAACGCATTTGCAATTAAGAAGTTACGAACTTCATTCTTACTATAATTGAATATCTTAGTTCCCCAGTCAGGATGCTCACCAAGTCTCTTATCCGGGTGTTCATACAGACAGGTTCCATCAAACTCACACAATCCATGGGCATCTCTTGGGAAATGGGCAGGAACCCAGTCCAAAATAACACCAATATTATTCTTGTGGAACAAATCAATCATATAGCGGAAATCGTCCGGTGTTCCATAACGTGAAGTTGGCGCAAAATAACCAGTTACCTGATAGCCCCATGAACCATCAAACGGATATTCCGCAATCCCCATAAGCTCCACATGCGTATACGGCATCTCCTTTGCATACTCTACAAAACGATCCGCAAATTCACGATATGTATAAAAACCATCCTCTGTACCATCCGGATGCTTCATCCAAGAACCGATATGGCACTCATAAACCGAAATTGGCTCCTCGAACCAATTCTTCTTTTCTCTTGAATTTATCCACTTAGAATCTGTCCATTTGAAATGATTTAAATCATAAATTCTTGAAGCTGTACCTGGTCTCATCTCTGCATAATTTGCATATGGATCAGCCTTGTATAATTTCGTACCATCAGCAAGTAAAATGAGATACTTATACATCTGTCCTTCTACCGCATTCTCTATAAAGGCTGTGTGGATTCCACCCTCTCCGATTCTCTCCATTTTGTGTGAACCTTCGTTCCAACCATTGAATTCACCAATTACATACACTTCATGAGCATTTGGTGCCCAGACAGCGAAAAACACACCATCCTTACCATCCTTTTTACAAGGATGCGCACCAAGCTTCTTATAAATCTCATAATGAGTTCCCTGTCCAAATACATACTGATCTGCATCTGAAATAAAAATTGTACCTTCTTTATTCATTATAATAACCCCACCTTCTCGTTAGATGAAGTCTCTCTCCTTTAACACAATCATATCTTCGCTATCATATCTTTTGGAGAACAGCACATCTACGAAATTCTTAATTTTGAATTTTCTTGATTTCCAAATTGCCTCATCTACGATTTCACGTACTTCGTCTTTTGTAACAACATGGTTACCACTCTGTCCGTTTGCAATTCTCGTATAAAGAGCAAGCGTACCCAACTCGTCGATAGAATACTCCAATGCTAACGCATAATTTTTAGCATACGCTACCAACGCATCATTATCCATTTCCATAAGATCAATTCGAATATTAAAATAATCTGCAATCATTGCCTGCTTCTCTAAAAGCTTTGTAATTTCTTTTCTGGTATCCTCCATAATGACAATGATTCCAAGCTCTTCCTGATTTAAAAGACCTGCAAGCTGATATAAAGTCTCTTCCGTCAATCCATTTGCTTTTTCAATGATTATAGCACCATTATTAAGTTTATCAAAGACCTCTCTCAAATCACGAAGATTTAATTTTTCACCTGTTATCTTTGCAACCTTACTAGAGAAATTTGCATCCATTGCCTGATATTCACGTATCAAATTCTTGGCAAGACGCACTGTTCCAAGGCCAGGTTCTCCCGTAATCAGAACATTTCCCGTATAAGCAGCAAGACTCATCGTATCCAATGCACCGATAATCTGCTTTCGAATCTTCTTTGTAACAGCAAAGTTCTCAAACAATTCCTTTTCTTCCGGTGTGAATTCTCTAAGTTCTTCTCTCTTAACGGCTTTTGTTTCCTTCTTAGTTGCTTCAATAATCTTATCAGGAAGACTACTAATCTCTTCTGTGTTCATACTGATTTCCTGAGTCTTGAGAAGCTGAGCTTCTTCTATTTCCTCATCCATCTCTTGCTCTAAAGCAGTCTGTTCATCATACTCTGCGTATTCTTCTGCTTCTAAGTATTCCTCCTCAGCATAAACCTCTTCTTCTGCATCCTCTTCCTGCCCATAAATATCTTCCATAGCAGACTCTTCTACAAATTCCTCTGTACTCTCTTCCTCTATGTAAGATTCCTCTTCATAATACAGTTCCTCTGCTAATTCTTCCTCTGACATAGAATCTTCTTCAAGATCTTCCTCAAAGGTCATTTCCTCAGCGTCACAATCTTCTTGTGAATTCATAGTCAGTAATGCTTCCTCTAGCTGTTCCTGTGGAATATCAACTGTTTCTCCACCTAATTCCTGCTCAATCACCTGCTCGATTGCTGAGAGCTCTTCTGTTTGAATTTCTTCCAGTTCTTCTACCTCATCCTCTTGCAAAAAGGTTTCTGTTCTAACAGGAATCAATTCTTCATCAGCAAGTTCAGCAAGAACACCAGTCTTTACTGCCTCATCAAAATTCTGGAAAATTTTACCTGTTTGGCGTAAAACATTTTGTTTTACTTCTTCCTTTCTCTTTTCCTGAATCTCTTTCTTTCTGCGCTCCCATTCATCAAGCACTTCATCCAAATTCATCTGCCCTGTCAACTGAGATACTTCCAGTTGTTCTGTTGGTAAAATCTCTTCGGTATATGTAGTCATTTGTTCCTCATATACATTTTCCTGATTTTCTTCCATTCGATCCTGCTCTTCTCGCACATACTCTTCCGTTACGCTTCGAATCTCTTCTAGCTCTGTATCTTGCTTCATCACACGAGCATCGCTTCCTGGAAGAATCACCTTACTGATTGCTCCTGTATTTGGTTCAGGCTTCATTTCCGATACACCTGTTACCATAGTCGCAACACGACTTGTATTCATACTACTTACAGGCACTGCAACCGGCACCGAATTCACTTTCTGCTCCGATAAATCTTTCTCTACATCAGCTTCCTGTAACTTCTCACATTCTTCTGTTATCTTCTCTTCTTCGGATAACATAGGTTCTAATTCTTCTGCTCTCTCCACTTGAGTAGCATCTTGTGTTGTTACCTCTGTCCATTCACTCGAGAAAACATCTTCATCATCTGGAAACAACTCACGCATACTTTCTGCCACTACTTTTTGCAGATTAATGGTATTATACTGGCTCATATCAAGAGAACCTGTTGTCTGCTTCTGAATTGATTCTGAATAAGCACTACCTACATAAGACTCTTCCTGTGTGTAACCGTTTGTATAACTGTTTCCTTCATAATAGGTATATTCATTATTATCCTCATCCGCATACACATACTGAGATTCTTCTGCATAGTTTTCCTGCTCATAAGTATACTGGGATTCTTCTGCATAGTTTTCCTGCTCATAAGTATACTGGGATTCTTCTGCATAATTCTCCTGCTCATAAGCATACTGGGATTCTTCTGCATAATTCTCCTGCTCATAAGCATATTGAGATTCTTCTACATAATTCTCCTGCTCGTATGCATTCTGAGCATACATTTCTCCTGCATATTCTTCTTGTTGATATACATATGTATCTTCTTCTATAGCAGTATCTTGAGGATATTCCTCATTATAATGTTCTGCTACTTGTTGCTCTTCTTCATAATAAGGCTGTTCTTCTGCCATATCATTCTGAACCTGGAGCTGTACCAAATCATATTTTTTCTGTTGAATTGCCGTTAATGGTGCATGAAGCATTTTAAGCTCCATTGCCTTTGTCACATAAGGACCGTCTCCAAACCAAAGAATCAAATCATCACATTCTTCCACGCACTTGGTTCCCAGCCCTACTCTGTGATACAGGTAAGCCAGCTCATACGCCCACTCTTCCTGATAATCTCTCTTTTTTAATTCTTCTAACACGCCAATTCTCTCTTCGAGATTTGCTTCCTGCGCTTCTAAAATTCGATAACGCAACGTATAGACACCATTATCCCTTGGCGCCAATTTCACGAATTCTTTATAATATTCGATTGCCGCTACTACGTCATCTAACTCAATTGATACTTCACACAGGGAATACACAACCGAACGGTTAGTAGGATAACGGTCATAAGCAAGCAACAGAATGGCTCTGCTGTCCTCATTCCGTCTATTGACTCTGTAAAGGGCCGCAACTCGAAGAAGCATGGAGATACTCTTCACGCGTCTCCAGTCTATCGTATCTGCAATATGAGCGGCCTCAACATAATTTTCATCTTCTATAAGCTTCAATATTTCTTCTGAACGAAGCTTGTATTCATATTTATCCAAGTAAAATCACCTCTGTAAGCCATTTCCCCTTTGACAACAACTATTGTCTGAAAAAAGTAAACTTTTCGATTTTTCAGACTACTCCACAAAATAAAGTTTATCATAACGTTTTTCTTATGTCAACGCTACAAGATATGGTGTTGTGTGATTTATCCACAATTTCAAATTTATATACCCCTTTTATCCACAATATGGCAAAAGTGACTAGATAATTATGATCTTCACTTCGCATACTGTTTAAGGAACTTCTTAATTCGTTCAATTTGGCATTTATCTTTCCTAATATTCCATCTGCAGCCTGATTCATCCCTTTTCCCAGCGTTGTCATTTTGCTCTGACCTGACGCTACTTTAGCGGAAATAGTTGCCTGTTTTGCACTGTTTGCCCATTGTTGTAACTCACTCTCTAAACATCCACTGGCACTTGAATATCCTGACATGATTCCCTTTGCCCTTTCCAGCTTTCTTATCTTATTTTCTGTATTTGATATATCAGAACATCTGCATCTGCTCATAGAATCATCTCTCCTTTCCGTACCTTTTCACCAGCCTCTTCATCTAGTTTTTGTGCTTCTGTTGCAAAAGATGTACAATTATTCGCTGTTCCCTCAATGATTCCGCATAGCAGTTCCATTTTAGCTTGGACATATTCACCTATCTCCTGATATGCTGTTGTGATATTCCCTCTCAGATAGCTCAGCATGGCATCGTGACTATTCATCAGAGTGATATTTTGTTTACGCAATTCGCCCTGGGAGAGAACTAATTTATTACTTTCTGTTTTAATTGTTTCTGTCTGGATGTGTATTAATTTATTTGCATTGATTAACATGTCTATTTCTCCAACTCTTTCCAAGGTATATTATTCTCCTGTGCATACTTCTGTCCTGTTGAACCTTCCCTTGATACGATGGTTACATTTTTGCAATCAGCCAAAAAATCATCTACTACAATCTCGTCATTTTCTATCACAACACATTTCTGATTAGGACATTCCAAAAAAATTTCATATCCCAATACAATAACGCTTTGTGGAATATTTACCTTCTCAATAGTATCATTTTCAAAGAAAAGAAAGCTTCCTGATATTCGGTAGAACGAAGCATTTTCACGCACCAGCTTGATAGAATCACCGGACAGTACCGGGTTTTTCACTCGAATGGTACAGCCCATTAATCCTCCGATTGTCAGCTCAGAGCATCCCTGGATATGATTCTGTTTCTTCTGCTTTATTCCCTTTCTACATGCTTATATGGGAGTGTCTCCAATCCATACAGACACTCCCATATAAGCTAAAATATTTAATTTCCAGCAAGCTGCTCATCAATCTCAATAATTTTTTCCATACACTGATTGATGTAATCTCTGAAGCTTCTTACTGCTTCCGGTACAGTTGTTGTAAGAAGGGTCTGATACTCTTCCTCATATGTAGCTCTTGCCTTATCGTAAGCTGCACCTTCCCAGTGATTTGGTAATTCATTCATGCTTCTCTCGATGACAGATGACGCATTGATTAATTCATCAATTGCCTCATTCACCTTTTTAATACACTCCTCAATACCGCTTCTTTCTACTCTTGTTGCCATGTCTCTCATTTCCTTTCTCTTTTTGCTTTATGTTAAGCCTTATAGGCTTAACTACAATATCACTATTGCTATTTTCCGTGCTTATTATCTGTTAGAATCTATCTATCTCTATATCAGGCAAAGTTTCATATAGAAGTTCTATCTGTTCTTCGTCTTCTGCTAAAGGCGTATTTTTTATACTCAATCTTTCTAAATTTTTAAGCTTCACTATATCTCCCCATTCAGATATATTGGTTCCAGATATATCCAAAGTATACAAATTGGTAAGCTTACTTATATCTCCTAATTCAGCAATATTACATCCATCTAAATCTAACGATACTAATCTGGTACATGTTAATATTGGAGAATAGTCTATATCTCCCATATCAATAATGCATAACCATTTAATACTATTATTCTTCTTAAGAAAATTAAGACTAGATAAGTTGCATGTTTCTTCTGTATTGCATATATATAACTCCTCCAGATTCGAACAACTAGTCAATATCTCCCCTAATTCCTCTTCTATCTGTTTTATTTTTTCATAATCCTCCGGCTCCGGAAGTTCCCTATAACTATAAAAATAAGGCAAATGTACTCCCTTCATTTTTCCTATCATTAAAACTTGTAAATTATTACATTTTTTTATATCAATTAATGTATTGTAGTAACCCGTATAGCCAATATTTAGCTCAGATATGTTCTCCACATGCTCTTCACGTATCTTTTTTTCCTCTCTGACTAATATCTCTTCATCAAACCTTGCCGTTTGAATGATTAGATTTCCCATTTCTTCATCCACGAAATCTTCTATATGAACCTTCTGCGAATGATCAATGATTATATATCTTAATGCCATAAAAAGAACAAAAATAATAATACATCCTGCAATACTTATAAATACTTTCTTTTTCATACTCATTCTCCTCAATCACCTACATACTTATTTCTTGTTATAGCATCATACATTCCGGTCTTATCAGTATCATTCTGTATTTCTTTTTCTAATTTCTGCAGTTCATTTGGATTACTGAATAACTGTTCTCTACTCACATTCCAATCTAGCTCGTCATTTAATAACTTTATTATTTTATCCGTATCCTCACCTGCATATGCCCATATTACGGTACTCTTATTATCTTTAGTATCATAATCT
>JAFSCH010000165.1 GCA_017436865.1 Lachnospiraceae bacterium | reverse complement strand
CTGTTACATAAACCATAGGTTCTGTGGTCCAGTATGCTTTGTAAATATAGAATGCATCCTTCTTGATCTTTCTATCATAAGTAACAAGACCTTTATTATTACGTCCGATTACACCACCTTCGTCACGAGCATCTGCAGCAAAGTTGAACATATTCCAAACATGGGTAGACCAAAGATATGGACGTGTTGCAAATGTTTTCAACATTTCATGATGATAATAATTTGCATATTCTTCGGTATAGTCATGATTCATAGGTGTTGCACTATGCCATTTTACGATATTTTCAACCCCGTATTCGGATACACCAAGAGGAATATCTGGATTAAGCTTATGATATGCGTCAAACCAAGGACCATTCTGCGCTACATCACCGCCGTACCATCCGAAGTAATGGTTATAGCTTACAACATCTGTAATATAGTTGTGTTCAGAATCCATTGGTGTCTGAGATACCTGAGCGATCGTTGTCAAACGACTTGGGTCCATAGATTTTGCCAAATCATTGAGATCACGTAAATTCTTACGAAGTGGTTTATTATCAGCACCAATTAAAATTTCATTTGAGATTCCCCAGAAGAAAATCGATGGATGGTTGTAGTTCTGTGCAACCAATTCAATCATCTGAGAAATTGTATTTTCATACGCCTCTTCTGTTGGAATAAATTTTGAGATAAATGGAATTTCTGCCCAAAGAGCGAAACCTGTCTTATCACATAAATCATAGAAGTACTGGTCATGCTGATAGTGAGCAAGACGAATTGTGTTTGCACCAACTTCCTTGATTAAAGCGATATCTTCTTCATGGTCTTCTTTTGAGATAGCCCAGCCTTTGTCCAATCTATCCTGATGACGAGATACACCATGAAGTGGAACATTCTTACCATTTAACCAGAATCCTGTGTTTGGATCTACGTGGAAAGAACGATATCCGAATTTCACTTCTACTTCATCTACAACTTCATCGCCAACTAATAATTTAGCAACTGCTGTATAAAGGTAAGGATCTTCCATACCATGCCACAAATGTGGTTCTTTTACACTAATGAGCAAGTCTGCGTGGAAAACTGCTGGAACTCCGCCTCTTCCTACTACAGTACCTTTGTCATCTTTGATTTCTACCGCGATTGCATCAGCAGCTCCTACTGGGAACAAATCAAAACGTGTATTTCCAGAACAATGTGGTGTTACGAATACACCCGCTGTACCGTCTTTTAATAAATCAAAATGTGTTTCATTTACTTCGATAAAGTTTACATCACGATATAAACCACCGTAGAATGTAAAGTCCGCTGTCTGAGGATAAATGTCACTAATTGCATTTGTTACTACAACCGTAAGCACATTTCCTTCTGGTTTCATCGCTGGTGTTAAATCAAAACGGAAGGTAGAAAAGCCTCCTTTGTGAGTTCCAAGTTCGCGTCCGTTACAGTAAACCGTAGCAACATGGTTTGCACCCTGAATTTCGATATACTGTTTCTTGCCTGCTGTAGGATTTGGTAAATCGATTTCGTATGTACCAATACCTCTCCAATAATCATTTCCGCCGTCCTGTCCATCATAATTATTCCAGGTATGTGGTAGTGCTACAGCAGCCATGTTTTCGCCCTGTTTTGCAAAGCGAGCCTCTTTTAAAAGAGTAACTGTTCTCATTGTAAAAATCTCCTTTCATTATATAACTTATTTTCCCATAAAATAATTGTATCATGCCACTTTTCACGCCACAAGTTAAGAAAAAATAAAAAAGCCATATTTAGCAGATTCGCTAAATATGACTTTCTATTTTTTACAAATTCGCTATCAGAGCCGCAATCTCGTCTGGACTCATTACTTTATTTGGGTCAGACAAATCTGGCATTGGTGGTTTTTCTTCTTCTACCGCCGCGATTTCCTCTTCCACTTGTGCTGTCTCTTCTACAGGTGCATCTCCACCTGCCATATTCGCAAACAATGCTGCAATGTCATCTGGACTCATCTGTTTATTTGGGTCAGACAAATCTGGCATTGGTGGTTTTTCTTCTTCTACCACTGGCTCCATAACTGGTTCTGGCTCTACAACTGGTTCCGGTTCACTTGGTGCCATATTCGCAAACAATGCTGCAATATCATCTGGGCTCATCTGTTTATTTGGGTCAGATAAGTCTGGCATTGGTGGTTTTTCTTCTTCGAACACATTTATATCTTCAAACGCATTTATATCTTCAAATAATGCAGATGGTTCTTCTATTACTTCATCCATCAACAACTCATCAGCTACAGATAATAAATCATCTGTCGTAGCCATCAAATCTTCAAGCGAAAGTTCCTCTTCCAATGGAGTTTCCACATCAGGTACTTCAAAGCTTTCTACTGGAGCTTCCATCGCTGGCATTGTATCATAAACAGGAGGTGTCTGCATTACTACTTTCGTTCCACTCATAATTGCCTGATTCAAACGAAGCTCTGTATCCTTCAACTGCATCAATAGATCCTGCAATTTCATTTCTGTCTGAGTTCCGATATCCGTCAGTTTCAAACGCTGCTCTTTCGAAAGACTTGTAAATTTGGTATTCTGTGTTTCTTCTACTTCATCCAATCGTTCCAAAACCTGGTCATTCGAATTGATAATCGCATCTGCATTTTCTTTGCTACGATTGATAAGTACCTTTGCAATGCCTTTTTGTGCATTGATAATTTCTTCCGCAGGCACTTTTGAGATTTCCTGAATCTCATTCAATCTCTCGTCAATTTCATCAAAGCTTTTCTTCAACATAATATAAGAGGCTTTTTCAGAACGATACAGATTTTCAAAATGCTCATTTCGCTGTGCTTCTTTTTCTGTGTTAATTGTCATCACCGCATTTACTACGATGTAAACTGCAACCAACGCCACAACTGCAAGAAGAATAATTGGCACATAACTATTGTGGAAATTTATCATCAGATACATTTCTGCAAATAAAATTACGGTCAACACCAATACTGCAATTGTGATTTGAAGCTTCGCCTTTTTTTCCTTTGTGCTATTCATAACGAATTCCCCCTGGATTTTATGATATACCTTATATATAATGCACCTAACTGGATTCGAACCAGCGGCCTACCGCTTAGGAGGCGGTCGCTCTATCCTACTGAGCTATAGATGCAAAAGACTACAAACACACCGTTCCCTGCATCCAAATATTTCCTTTGAATCTTCTTCCAACGGCTGGTTCTCCCAATAAATCATTTTCATTTATTGTTACTTTAAAATGCAAATCGTTGCACTCAATTTCCATAGAATACAATCTCTCATTTGTAATCAGATTTATCACTTCTTCGATATCTTTGATTTCACCTAAGATGCTGTACTGATCACTTTCTATTCCATACGGCATAAAAGAAGTACTCACGATAGAAAATACATCCTCTTTACGTATTCTCTTTGAAATTTGAGAATACATATCTAAATCTTCGATAGAAAGATTCTCAATCGCTTCTTCATTTCCTTCTCTCGCTTCTGCAATCAGTTTCTGTCTCTTTTCCTGCTTATTGTTTGCTATCTGCTTTTCCAAAACCTTCTGCTCAATTGGGAGAAGAATCTTTCCGTCAACAGAAAGTGCAGATAAGGTTGCACCATATAAATTCTTTACATGTATATTCGCGCGATGCTCCGATAAGAAATCTGCAACATTCTGTAGATAAAAAATTAATGTCACACCCAATCTTACTTCATCGCATACACCTGCATAAGATTCTTTTTCTGCATGCTTTTCGATATCAATCTGCTCTTGTGTCGAAACTACATCAGAGTATGTAAAAGGTACATAATAATTCATTTGAAAAACATCGTTCTCATCATAAGAACCACGGACTAAAATTCCAACACCATTTCCAAAGGTCTTTGAAAATTCCGCAAATTCATTCCCCTCTGAATCCTTCGTAATTCTCATCACTTCTGGATGCTCGATGATTTCTTCTAAAATGATGTCCAAATCTTTTTTCCTAATATTTGAAAATCCAACTGCCCTTAGGAATTTATGCACTTCATATCTCCTCAAACTTATCCTTATTATATTCTATCATATCATATTTTTTTTGATAATAAAAGAAAAATATGGTGTACTATTTATAGTACACCATATCATTTCTCAAGAATCATTATTTATTCGAAGTCTTTGCCATATCCAATGCTTCTTTCTCTTCTGGAGATAATACAATTACAGAGTTTCCACCAATGATTTCCTTCACATAAGTGTAGCAGCCTTCTCTGCTATGTACTGCATTCATAACAAAACCATCATCGGTCTCATTCAATAATGCAAGTGAGAAACTCAATTTGCCTCCCATTTCATTGAAAGCATCGTATTTTACCAAGCCAACCTTCTGGAATGTAAACTTCATGTTAGCAAATATTTTCTTGATATTTTTTTCATTTGTAGCATTTGCTTCCAATAAAGAATCAACCTGATCCAATCTTTCAATCAAAGTCTTCTCCAAGTTTCTTGCATTCTTGCCACTCATAAAAATTTTATATCTTTTTTTCAGCTTAGCCATCTGCACTACATTTACAATATACAAAATAAGTAAAATTACAGTAACGGCTACCAATCCGATAATCACATAATCGGAATGGATTCCAAGTACTTCTGAAATCATAAACTACTCTCCTTTTATTTCCTTTTATCGTTCAACGGTACGAAGTAAATCAATAATACGATCCAATTCGTCCTGTGAGTAATACTCGATTTCCAGTTTACCCTTCTTTTCATCCTTAGGATTGATATATACCTTTGTGCCAAGAACAGCTTTCATCTGTTCTTCTAAATCACGGTATACAGCAAGAAGCTGAGGGTCAATCTTATTTCCAGAAACAGGTGCATCCGGTTTCTCATTCTGGATATTTTTTACCAACTTTTCAGTATCACGTACACTAAGCTTTTCATCGAAAATTCTCTGAGCAACTTCGTATTGTTTTTCCTGATCCTCTATTGCAAGTAAAGCTCTTGCATGTCCAGTAGTCAGCATCTCGTCGATTAACATCTGTTGTACTTTCTCGTTTAATTTGAGAAGACGCATAGCATTGGTAACAGCAGTTCTACTCTTAGAAACTCGTTCCGCTACTTCATCCTGCTTCAAATTAAATTCTGTTAAAAGACGTTTGTATGCCTGTGCTTCTTCAATCGGATTTAAATCCTCACGCTGAATATTTTCAATGAGGGAGATTTCCATAATTTCCTGTTCCGTCAACTTCTTAACAATAACAGGAACTTCTTTGATGCCAGCCATCTTTGCAGCACGCCATCTTCTTTCACCTGCGATGATTTCAAAATAATCATCTCTCTCTGTAACCAAAAGTGGCTGAAGCACGCCAAACTGTTTGATAGATTCCGATAATTCTAACAGAGCATCTTCATCAAATTTCTTACGAGGCTGTTCTCTATTTGGTTCTACCTTATTGATATTCATGAGAACTGCACCATTCGCATTATCTACTTTTACTTCTGCCTTTGGTTCTACAGGTTTTTCTACTTTATTTGTAATAAGAGAATCTAACCCTTTTCCCAATCCCTTTTTAACCGCCATGATTAAATATCCTTTCTATCGATAATTTCCTGTGCAAGATGTCTATAGCTTTCTGCACCAGCTGACTTTGAATCATACATACTAATTGGAATACCATGAGATGGTGCTTCTGCCAATCGAATATTTCTTGGAATCATAGTCTCGTAGATTTTTGTATCTAAGCTAGATTTTACACTATCTACTACCTGGTTAGAAAGATTGGTTCTTACATCGTACATTGTAAATACTACACCTTCGATTGTAAGATTTGGATTCAATCTCTGCTGTACCAAATCGATTGTATGGATTAACTGGCTCAAACCTTCCAATGCATAGTACTCACACTGAATTGGTACAAGTACAGTATCTGCTGTTGTCATCGCGTTTACTGTCAACATATTTAAAGAAGGTGGACAGTCGATGATGATAAAATCATAATCATCTCTGATATAATCCACTGCTGTTTTCAAAATGTATTCTTTATCATTGATACCCAATAATTCGATTTCGGCACCAGCTAAGTTTACGTTAGAAGCGATAATCTGAAGATTCTCTACCACTGTGTTCTGCATACTTTCACGAATAGAACACTCATCTAACATTAATTCATATACTGTATTCTCGACATCATTCTTATCAACACCTAAACCACTTGTCATATTTCCCTGTGGATCTAAGTCGATGGCTAATACTTTCTTTCCTTTTTCTGCTAAACATGCAGCTAAGTTAATTGATGTTGTTGTTTTACCAACTCCACCTTTCTGATTTGCAATTGCTATAATTCTTCCCATTGCTACTTCCTTTCTTCTTTCGGAATATCCTTTTCTCTTTTTTCATGCTTACTCATTATAGCACTAACCCACCACTTTGCCAAATTTTAATTCAAATACAATATTTAGTGGTGGTGGTTTTCTCTTCTCATGAATGTTTCACGTGAAACATTTTATGTAAAATCCCCTAAATCTAGTACAAAAAAATTATTTCAAAAACTAAATCTAGTGTCCAAAATCTATGTTTCACACAATAAAAAAGAAATGTTTCACGTGAAACATTTCTCATTTTTACCCCTATATCTTGTGTCAAGTTAAAGAAATTCCAAATAATGTTTTTAAAAAATACATTCTTTTGCAACACGAATTACTTCTGTCACTTCCGTAATTTCTTTTTCTATAGATTCTACTTTCTCTTTCAAATCATTAATCTTTTGTTCTAATACCTTCTGTTCTTCTTTTAATTCCAATATCTTTGTTTTATTAAAACTATTTACTGGACGAGGTGTGAATGATTCAAAGTTCGGATCATCATTAGATTCCAATAATTTGATAATTTCTATATTTTCTCTTTGTTCACTCAGTGCCTTATTTAAAGATAAATTCAATTCGATTAATTCACATTGATACTTTTCTCTGATTTTTTCTAAATAATTTACTACCATGATTTCCTCTTTCGATTCCTATATTTCTTAACTACTATACCTATTATAATTCATTTCAAAATATATGAAAAGAATTAAATATTTTATTTGTATAATAATCAAAAAGTGTCTATAATAAAAGTAACAATATATGGGAGGTATTTATGAAGAAAAGTACAAAATGCATTCTTTTTACTCTGGGTGTTTCTATTGCAGGCATCTATGCTTACAATAAATTTATAGAAGATACTGCATCCCAGAAAAATTTATTATCTGATAAAGATGGACAATATTATAATTGGAAATATGGTAATGTATTCTATACTAAAGCAGGTAGCGGTTCGCCAGTATTATTAATCCATGATACCGATACAACTGCTTCTTCCGTAGAATGGAATAAAATAATTCATCGTCTAACAAAGAATCACACAGTATATACGATTGATTTGTTAGGTTGTGGACGTTCCGATAAACCTGCATTAGAATATACAAACTATTTATATGTACAAATGTTACAGGCATTTATGAAAGATGTTATCCAGGAAAAAGCTACTGTTATTGCATCCAATATCTCTGCATCATTTGTAATTATGACAAATCATATCGATGATAGTCTTTTTGAAAAGATTATCTTAATCAACCCAGCTTCTTTGAAACAGTTGGATATGATTCCAGATGAAGTATCAAAAGTAAAAAAGACGATTATCCAATTACCTTTTGTTGGAACCTTCGTATACAATATGATGAACAATATGCAGCATATTGATGAATCTTTCCGCACACGTTATGTTACCAGACCACAGTTAATATCCTCTTCCATTGAAGATATTTACTACGAAGCAGCACACAAAAATGGAAGCAATGGTAGATATTTGTTTTCCAGCTTGCTAGGAAACTATGTAAACAATAGTATCACCCATGCAGTAAAAACTATTTCTACTCCAACACTTATCATTGGTTCTGTAGAAATGAAGAGATATGCGCTAGCATTGGATGACTATCACAAAGTAAATACCAACTTAGATATTGTTCGTATTACAAATGGAAGCCTCTATCCTCACATGGAAATTCCAGAAAAAATCACATCTATAATTGAAAACTTCATTTAAAGAGAAATAAATAAAGACCCCCATATTAAATATGGGGGTCTTAACTTATTTCATTATAATGGTTTTTTCGATGGAGTTCCTGCTTTTCTAGGATAAGTCTTTGGTGTACCTTTTACTTTATCAATTACAATAAAAGATCTACCAGATTCTCCAAGTTCAAATTTCACGATGTCTTTTACCTTTCCACCAAGTAGAAAGACTGCACTTTTGGATGAAGCAACCTCTTTCTCAATTTCACCTGATTTATAGGAAATAAATTGTCCTCCTATTTTCACAAATGGTAAACAGTATTCACTTAAAGTAGAAAGATTTGCAACGGCTCTTGATACTGACAAATCATACTGTTCACGGTATTTTTTATCTCTCGCTAAATCTTCTGCTCTACCATGAATTGCTTCAATACCTTCCAATTTCAAAGCATCAATTACTTCCTGCAAAAAGAGAACTCTTTTATTCAAGGAATCTGCCAAGGTCACTTTCAAATTTGGAAAAGCAATCTTAAGTGGAATACCTGGAAAGCCTGCTCCAGTTCCCATATCCATCACAGACAATTCTTGATTTAAATCAACAGCTCTTATCAAAGAAATACTATCCAAAAAATGTTTTTCTAATACTTCATCCCATTCCGTAATTCCGGTAAGATTCATCACCTTATTTTTCTCTACTAACATTTCATAATAGATACGAAACTGTTCTAACTGTTTTTCACTAAGCTCGATAGAAATCTTATTTACTTCTTCTATAAATTTATCAAAACTATTTGCCATCTGACTCTTCCTCCAGGTGACCATTTAATTGATAGAATAAATCAGGATTGGAGTATTTCAACTGTTCCAAATAAACCAAAATTACAGAAGTATCTGCAGGAGAAACTCCAGAGATACGAGAGGCCTGTCCTATGTTCATTGGCTGATATTTATTTAACTTCTGTACTGCCTCAATACGAAGTCCATTGATTTCACTATAATCAAAATTCTGTGGAAGTTTCTTTTTCTCTAATCGTTTGAACTGTTCTACCTGCTTAATCTGTCGTTTAATGTAACCATCATACTTAATTAAAATATTTACCTGCTCGATAACATCATAAGCCAAAGGTTTTCTCTCTGGATCAATTGGAGCTAATTTCTCATAATCCAATTCTGGTCTGCGAATTAATTCAGCAATTGTGGAAGCAGTATTAAGAGGTATACTACCATATCTTTCCAATAAAGCCTGTACTTCTTTCGATGCTCCAATCTTTACATTTTCACATCGAACAATTTCTTCTTCAATGAGTCTTTCTTTTTCACATACCCAATCATAACGTTCCTGAGAAATCAATCCAATCTCATATCCCTTTTTCGTCAAACGCATATCTGCATTATCTTGACGAAGCAGTAAACGATACTCTGCACGTGAAGTCATCATTCGATATGGCTCAAAGGTTTCCTTTGTTACAAGGTCGTCGATGAGTACACCGATATAACTTTCGGAACGATCTAACACAAGTGGTTCTCTTCCCTGAATCTTCATGGCCGCATTGATACCTGCTACCAAACCTTGACCTGCAGCTTCTTCATAACCAGAGCTTCCATTAAACTGACCAGCACTGAAAAGACCATGGATATTTTTGAATTCCAAAGAAGCATATAACTGATTTGGATTGATACAATCATATTCAATCGCATAAGCATTACGTACAATCTTCGCATTTTCTAAACCAGGGAGTGTACGATACATAGCATGCTGCACATCCTCCGGTAAAGAAGAAGACATACCACCAACATACATTTCATTGGTATGTAATCCTTCTGGTTCAATGAAAATCTGATGACGTTCTTTCTCCGCAAACTTCACAACTTTATCTTCAATGGATGGACAGTATCTTGGTCCGGTGCCTTCGATAACTCCGGAATACATTGGAGAGCGATGCAAATTTGCACGAATGATTTCGTGCGTTGTTGGATTTGTATAAGTCAACCAACAGGACACTTGTTCAATCTGTACATCCTCCGGATCGGTAGTGAAAGAAAATGGTATGACTCTTTCATCTCCAAATTGTTCTTCCATTTTTGAAAAATCAATACTTCTTTTATCAATACGTGCAGGTGTCCCCGTTTTAAAGCGATACATCTCTACACCATGTTCTACCAAAGAATTCGTAAGATGTGTTGCAGCCTGCAAACCATTTGGACCAGAATAAGTAATCATCTCACCTGTCAAACATCTCGCATTCAAATAAGTACCGGAACAAATAATAACAGCCTTACAGTGATAGGTTGCACCAGAAACTGTCTTAACTCCAGTGATATGATTAGCTTCATCCGTAATAATGTCACTTATTTCCGCTTGACGTATCGTTAAGTGGTCAGTATTTTCTAACACTTTTCGCATCTCAGTAGTATAGGCCATCTTATCCGCCTGTGCACGAAGAGAGTGTACGGCAGGTCCTTTTGACTTATTTAACATCTTGGACTGAATAAAAGTCTTATCGATGTTCTTTCCCATCTCTCCACCGAGAGCATCTATTTCTCTTACAATATGTCCTTTAGAACTTCCACCGATATTTGGATTACATGGCATCAGTGCAATACTATCTACACTTACTGTAAAAATAATCGTTTCCATTCCAAGTCTGGCACTTGCCAATGCTGCTTCACATCCAGCATGACCAGCACCTACTACTACTACATCATAATTTTCTACAATAGCAGGCATCTTTTACCTCTTTCTAAAAAATCAAAATTTATTTACCCATACAGAATTTGCTGAAGATTTCATTTACCAAATCATCTTCTACTGATTCTCCAATCATTTTGCCAAGTGACTCATAAGCACTCATCAAATCAATGGAATAAAAATCTTCTGGCATATCGTCTTCTATACTTTGCACTACTAAATTTAAACTATCCAATGCATCCTGTAAAGAATTTTTCTGACGAATATTTGTAATATACACTTCATCATTAAAAGTTACTTCTCCATGGAAAAACATTTCTTTTATCTTTTCTTCTAATTCTGTAATACCAGTATTCTCTTTCGCAGAAATAGGAATAATTGTTTTATCCAAATGCTTTTCTACTTCCTCTTTCGAAGTCACTACTTCCAAATCAGATTTATTCAAAAGTACCACTGCTTTTTTATCTTTTAAAATTTCCATAATTTCAAAATCACTTTCATCCAAAGCAGTAGAACTGTCAATTACATAAATAATAAAATCTGCTTTATTCGCATATTCTTTTGCTTTTGTAACACCAATTTTTTCCACCACATCTTCTGTGTTTCGAATACCGGCCGTATCCATAATGTTAAGTGAAATTCCATGAAGATTAATCTGTTCTTCTAAAACATCACGCGTCGTACCAGCGATATCTGTTACAATTGCACGTTCCTCTCCAACTAAAACATTCAACAAAGAAGACTTACCAGCATTTGGTTTTCCTAATATTACAGTATTAATGCCTTCTTTTAAAATGCGTCCATTATCCGAGGAATCCAAAAGTCTTTTCATTTCTTTTCTTTCATGATTCACTACAGAAAGTAAATTCTCATTATATCCATCCAAGGAAATATGTTCTGGATCATCCAATGCTGTTTCTATAAAAGCAATTTCGTGCAAAATATTTCCACGTATCTTTTTCACATCTGTAAGCACAGAACCTTTAAGCTGACTTAATGAACTCTTCAAAGCAAAGGAGTTTTTCGAATTAATTACATCAATCACAGATTCTGCCTGTGTTAAATCAATACGACCGTTCAAAAAAGCGCGCTTAGTAAACTCACCTGGTTCTGCCGGTCTGGCACCATACTTAATTACCGTTTCTAAGATTCGTTTCATTACAAAAACACCACCATGACAATCAATTTCAATGGTGTCTTCTTTTGTATACGTATTTGGAGCTTTCATGAGAAGAACCATAACTTCATCAATCATTTCTTCTCCATCATAAATATATCCATAGTGAATGGTATGAGAATCACATTCACTAATTTTCTTCTTATTCATTTTTGAGCGATAAATCTTATCAATAATTTCTAAGGATTCATCTCCACTTAATCTTATAATACCAATTCCACTTGGACTCATAGCAGTTGCTACTGCAGCAATTGTATCTGACTTCATAAAATCTCCTTTTTAAGCATACTACTTATATTATAACATGTTGTAATTATAAAAAAAATAAATTTATCCAAAAAGTAAGTCCCAGGCTATAAATAATAGATAAGACGAGGTTACGCATCAGCCTCGAGTCATTCTATTATTTATAACCTGGGACATATAATTTAGAAAAACTATTTTTTAAGTGTAACTACAACATGTCTATAAGGTTCTTCTCCTTCAGAATGTGTTGTAACATATCTGTCATTTTGAAGTGCAGAATGAATCACTCTTCTTTCAAAAGGATTCATTGGTTCTAACTCAACTGCACGTTTTGTTCTCTTAACTTTGTAAGCAATATTCTTTGCAAGATTTTCTAAAGTATCTTTTCTTCTCTTACGATAATCTTCTGTATCCACTTTTACTTTGTAATAGTTTTCAGAATGTTTGTTTACTGCAAGATTTGTTAAGTACTGTAAAGAATCCAATGTCTGTCCTCTCTTACCGATGAGAACACCCATATCATCACCCTTTAATTCAACTTCGATTAATTTTTCTTCTTCGTTTACTTTTACGATGATTTCAACTGCCATATCCATTGCATGGAAAACAGATTTTAAAAATTCTTTTACATTCTCTTCTACAGAAAATTTCTTACGAGCTTTGATTACTGCATTTTTGCTACCAATTCCTAAGAAACCTGTACTTCCCTTTTCTACTACTTCATATTCTATTTCACTACTTGGAATTCCAAGAGAGATGGAAGCTTCTGTTAAAGCTTCATCTACTGTTTTTGCTGAAACTTCAATAAATTCCATTTTTATTCCTCCAATTACTTACGAGAATTTCTTTCATTATATTCTCTTACCATATTTGCTTTTGAAGCCATACTACCTGGTTTATATATTTTGTTAGCATTGTTATATGCATCAGAATCTACATCTGCATAATTTCCAATATTAGCTTTACTTTCGATAGTTCTAGTTTTCATTGCTGCAGCTTCACGAATCTGGTTTTCGTAAACACCACGTTTTTCCTGTTTCTGTTTTGCTTTTTCTTTATTCTTTTCAATAATATCATCTAAACTCATATTAGAAATGATTTTATTGATAACTAACTGCTGTACACAACGGTATCCTGCTGAAATCGTCCAGTAAATACCAAGACCAACTGGTAATGTAAAACAGAAGAACAATGACATAAGAGGCATTGTCTTATTCATCATTTTCATCTGCTGAGCCATCATATCATTCTGATTATTTTTATCATTATTCGCAGTAGGCATCAATTTTAAACTTACTACCTGTGTCAACCATGATAAAAATGGAATCATCAATGCTGCAAACATAAGAATAAAGTTTCCTGCCGAAAAATTATCTGTAATAATATTCCATGGTGTATCTGAAATATTTAATCCAAAGAAAAGGTTAAATTCATGGAATTCTTTTACACCACTGTTTATAATTTCTGTAACACTATCTAATGATGTGAAGTAAACCTCACCATCTGCATTAGGTTTTACCAAACTATCAATAGAAGGAACTTTATAAATTACATCAATGATATAATTTCTTACCTGATCAATTGTATTTGTATCAGAGACTACGAAATTAGGTGTAACACCTGTATTTACCTTATAATCCGTTGTAATTTTTGTCATAATATCTGCAAAACCATCATAAGCCATGATTTCATCTGCAATTACAACAAATTTATCACGAACGGCTGTGATGTAAGCAGGTACATTGTAGAATACACGATACAAAGTTAATAAAATAGGCATCTGAATAAGCATCTGCCCACAGCTACCCATTGGAGAAACACCGTACTTATCATATACCATCTGTGTTTCATTGCTCATTGCCATCTGAGAAGCTTCATCTTTTTTATTTTTGTATTTTTCCTGAATTGCTTTTAATTCAGGCTGCATTGCTTGTGATAATTTTGAGAACTTCTGCTGCTTATAAGTAAGTGGCAACATAAGAGTATAAATTACGATTGTAAAAAGGATAATGCTCAAACCAACATTTTCAATTCCGAAAATATTGTACATGAACATATAAATTGCATCCATAATTACACCTAATAATTTTGCAATAGGTCCAAGTATTGCTCCATCATATGGTGTTAATAAAATGTTCATCATAAAAACCTCCATTATGGAACAGGATCATATCCACCTTTCGAAAAAGGATTGCATCTTATAATTCTCCACGCAGCTAATGTCCCACCCTTTATAGCTCCATATTTCTGGACAGCTTCAAGTCCATAACAGGAACAAGTAGGAAAATAAGGACATTTCGTTGATTTCATTGGAGAAATATACTTTTGATAAAATTTTATTAGATAAATTAAAATTTTTTTCAATATGATTCCATCTTCTTTTCTATTTGTTTTTTAATATGCCATGAAGATTTCCCAAGTGTAACAGTGCGCTTTCTATTTCTTTATATCCAACTTCACGCGCTGTACTTCTTGCGATAACTACAATGTCCAAACCACTATTGAACATTTCTTCCTGTAGTCTATAACTTTCTCGTATCAAACGAGTAATGCGATGTCTTATAACACTATTTCCAACTTTTTTACTTACTGATATACCAATTCTGTTTCTGTTACCTTTATTCTCCAAAACATACATCACCAAACTCTTATTCGCATAAGATTTACCATTCTGATATACATTTTGAAAATCCATATTCTTTTTTAAACTTTCCGAATATTTCATATTTTTCTCCTTAAAAGAAGAAAAGACCACAAAGATTGTGGCCTATGCTGATAATTTTTTTCTACCTTTTGCTCTTCTTGAAGCTAATACTTTTCTTCCGCCTGCAGTGCTCATTCTGCTTCTGAATCCATGTACTTTAGCTCTCTGTCTCTTTTTTGGTTGGAATGTCATCTTCATTATTATCCACCTCCTCTACGTTAAAAAACATCACCCCTATTATAGCAAAAAAGTTCTCCAAGTCAAGAAAAATCAGCACTTTTTTAAAATTTTATTTTTTTAGTTATTCACTTTCTGTTGATAACTTGTGGAAATGTAGTACACAATACAGGGATAAAATGTTTAAAAACCCATCTAGGCTAGATTTTTCTAGGTCTATAACTTTTAATGCCTTTAAACACCTTTTAAACGTTGATTTTAACCTAAAAATAGTGTAGTATTATATTTGTAGAATTATGGATAACTATCCTCTATTTTAATGAAGATATGGAGAACTTTGATGGAAAAAGTGATTAATAAATGGGATGAAATATTAAATACTGTTAAAAAAGAGCACGAAATATCAGATATTTCCTTTGATACATGGATGCGTCCATTAGAAGTATATGCTGTTGATGGCAATACTTTATATATCTTAGCTCCATTTGAACAAATGGCTTTAAGCTACATCCAGAAGAAATATTATCTTCCTTTAAAAGTAGCTATTGGTGAAGTGATTGGTGAAGAATACGATATTCAGTTCATTCTTCCAGAACATGCTAAATCACTTAATATAAAGAAGCCAGTGAAAAAGGTTGCTTCTTTAAATGGATCCAATTCGAATTTAAATCCAAACTACACATTTGAAACTTTTGTCGTTGGTAATAATAATCGTTTTGCTCAGTCTGCTTCTTTAGCTGTAGCAGAATCTCCTGGTGAAACCTACAATCCTCTTTATATCTACGGAGGACCAGGACTTGGTAAAACACACTTGATGCATTCCATCGGACATTTTATTTTAGACCAGAATCCAAATTCAAAAGTAATTTATGTTACTTCGGAACAATTTACTAACGAAGTTATCGAATCCATCCGAAATGGTAATGCTTCTTCCATGACGAAATTCCGTGATAAATATCGTACCGTTGACGTACTTATGATTGACGATATCCAATTTATTATAGGAAAAGAGAGTACACAGGAAGAATTTTTCCACACCTTTAACGCACTTCAGACACAAGGAAAACAAATTATTCTTACCTCTGATAAGCCACCAAAGGATATGGAAACCTTAGAAGAACGTATTCGTTCGCGTTTTGAATGGGGACTTATGGCAGATATCGGTATTCCAGATTATGAAACCCGTATGGCCATCTTAAGAAAAAAAGCGGAATCAGACCATTTTGATATTGATGATGAAATTCTCAACTACATTGCAAATAACATAAAATCCAATGTCAGAGAATTAGAAGGTGCTTTAAATAAGCTTTTGGCTTACAACAACCTTTGTAAACAAACCATTACAATGGAAATTGCACAAAAGGAACTTCAAAATATCATCACACCAGACAAACCTAGAGAAATCACACCGCAGCTTATTATTGAAGTCGTTACTGAACATTTCAATATTTCTATGGATCAAATGATTTCCAGAAGTAGAAGCAGCGATATTGCTCGACCAAGACAAATCGCTATGTACTTATGTAAAACCATGACAGATTCTTCTTTGGATGTCATTGGCTCCTTCCTTGGAGGACGTGACCATTCCACAATCATCCATGGTATTAAGAAAATTGGTGATGAATATGAAGTAAATGATAACACCAGAACGTTAATTGATACTATAAAGAAGAAGATTAATCCAAACTAATTTATAAACTTATAAACTTATAAACGTTTATCAACAGTGGATGAAAAGTTTATATAATTTTGTTCACAAAAACATGAACTTTTTCCAATTGTTTTCATCCTCTTATAAATAGGTTTATCAAACTTCAAAACCCTATGATTTTCAAGGGTTAAGAGGGTTATTCACTTTTAAACATCCTCTAAGAATAAGACTATGAATTTAAATTATTTATATATGCGCAGAAGGGAGCTTTTTCAATGAAATTAGTTGTTTCAAAATCAAATTTATTACGTGGAGTTAATATTGTTTCAAAAGCAGTTCCAACTAGAACTACTATGGCTATTTTAGAATGTATCTTAATTGATGCTTCTACAAATGAAATTAAACTTATGGCCAATGACTTAGAACTTGGAATTGAAACTAAAATAGAAGGTGACATCATTGAAAGAGGTATTATTGCATTGGATGCAAAATTCTTCGCTGAAGTTGTTCGTAAATTACCTGATAGTGATGTAACGATTGAAACAGATGCAAATTTGAAAACTATTATATCTTGTGAAAAAGCGAAATTTGATATTGTAGGAAAATCAGGAGATGATTTTTCACGTATTCCTTTTATTGAGAAAAATGATTCTATCGTTATGAGCCAGTTTACATTAAAAGAAGTGATTCGTCAGACAATCTTTTCTATTTCTGATAATGACAACAATAAACTCATGACTGGTGAATTATTTGAAATTAACGAAAATCAGTTAAAAGTAGTTTCTTTGGATGGACATCGTATTTCCATTCGTTATATTGAATTAAAAAATAATTATGATCACAAAAAAGTGGTTGTTCCAGGAAAGACATTACAGGAAGTTAGCAAAATTATTCCTGGTAGTGTAGATGAAGATGTAGTGATTTATATTTCAAATAATCACATCGTATTTGATTTTGAAAATACAACAGTTGTATCAAGACTCATTGAAGGGGAATACTTCAAAATAGATCAGATGCTTTCTTCTGACTATGAAACAAAGGTAAAGATTAATAAAAAAGAATTATTAGACTGTATTGACCGTTCTACTCTTCTTGTAAAAGAAGGTGATAAGAAACCAATTATCATGAATGTGACAGATGGAAATGTGCAGCTTAAGATTACTTCTTTCATTGGTTCTATGAATGAAGATATTGATATTGAAAAAGAAGGTAAGGATATTTTAATTGGATTTAATCCAAAATTCTTTATTGATGCGCTCCGTGTCATTGATGAAGAAGAAGTTACACTTTACATGGTAAATCCAAAGGCTCCATGTTTCATCAAAGATGATGAGGGTAAATTTATTTACTTAATCCTTCCTGTAAATTTCAGTAATGTAAACTAGGAGAAATATATGATTACAGTAAATATTAGAGAAGATGAAGAATTCATCAAACTTGGACAGGCTCTTAAGAAAGCTTCTGTGGTTGGTTCTGGTGTAGAGGCAAAGATTGTTATACAGGATGGTCTTGTGGAATTAAACGGTGAAGTGGAAGTACAAAGAGGAAAAAAACTCTATGATGGAGACATTGTTTCCTATAATGGAGAAACAATCAAGATTGTGAAATGATTATAAAATCGATTGAATTAAGCAATTTTAGAAATTATGAGAATTTAGAAATACATTTTGACCATGGTACAAATATTTTATATGGAGACAATGCGCAAGGAAAGACGAATGTATTAGAAGCTGCTTACTTTAGCGGAACGACGAAGTCGCACAAAGGAAGCAAGGATAAAGAAGTCATTCGTTTTGGATGTGAAGAAGCTCATATAAGAACGATTGTGGAAAAAAATGAAAAAGAATACCAGATTGATATGCATTTGAGAACCCGTGGTTCGAAAGGTGTAGCGATTAATAAGATACCGATAAAAAAAGCCAGTGAGCTTTTCGGGATTTTAAATATAGTGTTCTTTTCTCCAGAGGATCTTAATATTATAAAAAATGGTCCTGCAGAACGACGTAGATTTTTAGATTCTGAGCTATGCCAGCTAGATAAATTATATTTATCGGATTTGACTAAATATAATAAGATACTAAATCAGCGTAATAAGCTTTTAAAAGACATTAGTTTTAGGCCTGATTTAATGGAAACCTTATCCGTTTGGGATGAGCAGCTTTTAGAAACCGGAAAAAGAATTATTAAACGACGCAAGGTTTTTATTGAAGAATTAAATGAAATTATTGGACAGATTCATTCCAATATTTCTGGCGGAAAAGAGCAGTTAATTTTAAAATATGAACCAAATATTGAGGAAATGTTCTTTGCAGATGAATTATTAAAAGCGAAGCATAAAGATTTAAAGCTTTGTCAGACAACAGTTGGTCCACATAGAGATGATATGTTGTTTTCGGTAAATGAAATAGACATTCGAAAATTTGGTTCACAGGGACAGCAGAGAACTTCTGCTTTATCTTTAAAATTAGCAGAAATTGAAATTGTGAAAAAATCAATACATAATACGCCAGTATTATTATTGGATGATGTTTTGTCGGAGCTTGATAGTAACAGACAAAATTATTTATTAAATAGTATAAGTGATATTCAAACAATTATTACTTGTACTGGATTAGAAGAATTTGTAAAAAATAGATTCCACATTAATAAGGTGTTTAAAGTTATTAATGGAGAAATATTTGAAAATAATGATTCAAACGAGCATGAAGAGGAGTAATGTATGAGTGAAGAATTAAAGAATGGCCAGGAATATGGTGCGGATCAAATTCAGATTTTAGAAGGTTTGGAAGCGGTTCGTAAAAGACCAGGTATGTACATTGGTAGTACATCCGAAAGAGGTCTTCATCATTTGGTATACGAAATTGTAGATAATTCCGTGGATGAAGCTTTGGCAGGTTTTTGTAAAAATATTTATGTGACCATTAACAAAGATAATTCGATTACAGTGGAAGACGATGGACGTGGTATTCCTGTAGGTATCAACGAAAAAGCTGGCAAATCAGCTTTGGAAGTTGTATTTACTGTGCTTCATGCTGGTGGTAAATTTGGCGGTGGAGGATACAAGGTATCCGGTGGTCTTCATGGTGTAGGTGCATCTGTTGTAAATGCACTTTCTACCTGGCTTACAGTAGAAGTATGCAAAGATGGTAATATTTATGCACAATCTTACCGTCGTGGTAAAGCAGATGACGATGTAAAAATCGTTGGAAATTGTGATGCAGAAAAACATGGTACAAAAGTAAAATTCTTACCAGATGATACGATTTTTGAAACAACTGTTTTCGAATATGATGTTTTGAAAAAACGTCTTCGTGAAACTGCATTCCTTACAAAGGGACTTCGTATTGTATTAATTGATGATAGAGGAGAAGAACCTCGTTTGCATGAATTTTATTATGAAGGTGGTATTAAGGAATTTGTTACCTACTTAAATAGAGGTAGTGAACCACTTTATGATAGTGTTATTTACTGTGAAGGAATGAAGGATGATGTTTATGTAGAAGTAGCAATGCAGCATAACGATTCTTTCTCAGATAACTGTTATGGTTATGTAAATAATATTATTACTCCAGAAGGAGGTACTCATGTTACTGGTTTCCGTAATGCGATTACCAAAACCTTCAATGCTTACGCAAGAGACAAGAAATTATTAAAAGATAGTGATCCAGCTTTAACAGGTGAAGATATTCGTGAAGGTTTGACAGCGATTATCAGTATCAAGATTGGGGAACCACAGTTTGAAGGTCAGACGAAACAGAAACTTGGTAATAGCGAGGCACGTGGTGCAGTAGAATCTATCGTTTCTGAAAAATTAACCTACTTCTTAGAACAGAATCCAGCAGTAGGTAAAAATATTTGTGAAAAATCGCTGCTTGCGCAGCGAGCAAGAGAAGCCGCTCGTAAAGCTCGCGATATGACAAGAAGAAAAACAGCTTTAGAAGGCACATCTTTACCGGGAAAATTAGCAGACTGCTCGGATAAAAATCCAGAAAATTGTGAAATCTTCATCGTAGAAGGGGATTCCGCTGGTGGTTCTGCAAAAACTGCAAGAAGTCGTGCGACTCAGGCAATTTTGCCACTTCGTGGAAAAATCTTAAATGTAGAAAAAGCAAGATTAGACCGTATCTATGATAATGCAGAAATAAAAGCGATGATTACTGCATTCGGTACTGGTATTCATGATCAGTTTGATATCAGTAAGCTTAGATATCATAAGATTATTATCATGACAGATGCCGACGTAGATGGTGCGCATATTGCCACACTTATGCTTACTTTCCTATATCGTTTTATGCCAGAACTTATCAAACAGGGCTATGTTTATCTCGCAACACCTCCACTTTACAAGTTGGAGAAAAACAAAAAGGTTTACTATGCATATAGTGATGAAGAATTAGCATCTATCATCAACGAAGTCGGACGTGATTCGAATAATAAGATTCAGCGTTACAAAGGTCTTGGTGAAATGGATGCGGAACAGCTTTGGGAAACTACTATGGACCCAGAAAGACGTATTTTAAAACAGGTTATCATCGATGAAGATAGTGCAACGGAAGTTGATGTAACCTTCCGTACACTTATGGGTGATAAGGTAGAACCTAGACGTGAATTTATTGAAGCTAACGCAAAATATGTTAAGAATTTAGATATTTAATGAAAGGAGGATTCTAATAGAATGGATGATAAGATTTTTGATCAAATTCAGCAAGTAGATTTAAAGAAAACTATGGAAACCTCCTACATCGACTATGCGATGAGTGTTATCGCAAGTCGTGCTTTACCTGATGTAAGAGATGGTTTAAAACCAGTTCAGCGTCGTGTTCTTTATTCCATGATTGAACTGAACAATACTCCAGATAAGCCACATCGTAAATGTGCGCGTATCGTTGGTGATACCATGGGTAAATATCACCCACATGGTGACAGCTCTATTTACGGAGCACTTGTAAACATGGCTCAGCCTTGGTCCTTCCGTTGTCCACTGGTAGACGGTCACGGAAACTTCGGTTCTGTGGACGGTGATGGCGCAGCTGCAATGCGTTATACAGAAGCAAGACTTAGCAAAATTTCTATGATGATGATTGAGGATATCAATAAAGATACGGTAGATTTTGTACCGAACTTTGATGAAACAGAAAAAGAACCAACCGTTCTTCCTTCCAGATATCCAAACCTTTTGGTAAATGGTACCACTGGTATTGCCGTAGGTATGGCTACCAATATTCCACCTCATAACTTACGTGATGTTATTTACGCAGTTGTAAAACTCATTGATAATGAGGTAGGAGATAAAGAAACCGAAATTGATGAGCTTATCGATATTGTAAAAGGACCAGATTTTCCAACGGGTGGTGTAATCCTCGGAACACAAGGTATTAATGAAGCATATCGTACTGGCCGTGGAAAAATCCGTGTTCGTGCGGTTACCGATATCGAACCGATGCAGAATGGAAAAAACCGTATCGTAGTAACAGAACTACCTTATCTTGTAAACAAAGCAAGACTTATCGAGAAAATTGCAGAATTACATAAAGATAAGAAAATCGACGGCATTACAGATTTACGTGATGAATCTAACCGTGAAGGTATGCGTATTTGTATCGAACTTCGTCGTGATGTAAATCCAACTGTAGTTTTAAATCTTCTTTATAAACATACACAGATGCAGGATACCTTCGGTGTTATCAATCTTGCACTGGTAAATAATGAACCAAAAGTACTTAACCTTCAGCAGATGTTAAGCCACTATTTGGATCATCAGAAAGAAGTTATCACAAGACGTACCAGATATGATTTAAACAAAGCAGAAGAAAGAGCTCATATTTTGCAGGGCTTAATCATTGCTTTGGATAATATTGATGAAGTAATTGCAATTATTCGTGGAAGTCGTACCACTGCGGATGCAAAAGTAAACTTAATGGAACGTTTCGGTTTGTCAGATGCACAGGCACAGGCTATCGTAGATATGCGTCTGAAAGCTCTTACTGGTTTGGAAAGAGAAAAATTAGAAGCAGAATATGCAGAGCTTATGAAACGTATCAGCGAATTGAAAGCAATTTTGGCTGATAATAAACTTTTACTTGGTGTTATCCGCGAAGAAATTATGGTTATCGCAGATAAATATGGTGAAGATCGTATGACTTCGATTGGTTTCGATGAATACGATATTTCTATGGAAGAATTGATTCCAGTAACCAATAATGTTATTACAATGACAAAAGTTGGTTATATCAAGAGAATGAGTACCGACAATTTCAAAGCTCAGAATCGTGGTGGTAAAGGTATCAAGGGTATGGAAACCATCGAAGATGACTACATCGAAGAAATGATGATGACTACATCGCATCATTACCTTATGTTCTTTACCAATACTGGTCGTGTATACAGAATCAAAGCTTACGAAATTCCGGAAGCAAGCCGTACTTCTCGTGGAACAGCCATTATCAATCTGATTCCACTTCAGCCAGGCGAAAAGATTACAGCTATGATTCCTATCAAGGAATATGAAGAAGATAAATATCTCTTCATGGCGACTAAACGTGGTATTGCGAAGAAAACTCCAGTGACTGATTATGCAAATATTCGTAAAACTGGTCTTGCTGCAATCAACTTACGTGAAGATGATGAACTGATTGAAGTTAAGATTACAGATAATACAGACGACATCTTAATGTTTACCAAATATGGACAGTGTATCCGCTTCCATGAAACAGATGTAAGAACCACTGGACGTACGACCATGGGTGTTATCGGTATGAATTTGGTACCTGGTGATGAAGTTATCGCAATGCAGACTGCCAGCCAGGGTGATTCTGTTATGATTGTTGCAGAAAAAGGTCTCGGTAAGTGTACACTTACTACAGAATTTACTCCACAGAATCGTGGTGGTAAAGGTGTAAAATGCTACAAGATTACCGAAAAATCTGGTAACTTAGTTGGAGTAAAAGCAGTAGGTGTGGATGATGAAGTAATGCTTATCAATACAGAAGGTATCATTATCCGTATCAAAGTAAAAGATACTGCACTTCTTGGAAGAGTAACTTCTGGTGTGAAATTGATTAACTTAAAAGAAGGAGTAACCGTTGCAAGTATTGCAAAAGTAAGAGAAGATAAGACTCTGATGAATGAAGAAATTGCAGAAGAATCTGAAGTAACAGAGAACTCAGAGGAAAATACTTCTAGCGAAGAATAATTCAAAATTTTCGATTCGGCAGGCATTCGCCTGCCGAATTTTATATTTTTTTCACTAGGTTTGTGATAAAATGATAATTATCATCCATAAAAGGGGAAAATTATGATAAGAACAATCCATACAAATGAAATAATAGAAAATGTAAAGGAAATGTGCATTGAAGCAAATCATTTCCTATCAGTGGATATGAAAGATGCTTTATCAAAAGTGATAGAGACAGAAAAATCGGAGCTGGGAAAGAAAATTCTAAATCAATTAGAAGAGAACTTAGATATCGCATCCTCCGAAATGATTCCAATCTGTCAAGATACTGGAATGGCTGTTTTCTTTATAGAAATAGGACAAGATGTACATTTTGAAGGAATGAATTTGGAAGATGCTATCAATGAAGGTGTCCGACAGGGTTATGTAGAAGGATATCTTCGCAAGTCCGTGGTAAGCGATCCTATCATACGTGAAAATACAAAAGACAATACGCCAGCAGTCATTCACTATTCAATTATTCCAGGAGACAGGGTTAAAATTACTTTTGCCCCAAAAGGCTTTGGTAGTGAAAACATGAGTCGTATTTTTATGTTAAAGCCCGCAGATGGAATCGAAGGTGTGAAAGAGGCGATTTTTACAGCCGTAAAAGATGCTGGTCCAAATGCTTGTCCTCCAATGGTAATCGGTGTAGGTGTTGGTGGCACATTTGAGAAGTGTGCTATTTTAGCAAAGCAGGCGTTAACGAGACCGGTGAATGAACATTCTCCAATTCCTTATGTGGCCGAAATGGAACAGGAATTACTGGAGAAAATTAATAAAACGGGAATTGGTCCAGGGGGCCTTGGTGGAAGCACGACGGCTTTAGCAGTAAACATCAATACTTATCCAACTCACATTGCAGGACTTCCAGTAGCTGTAAATATTTGTTGTCATGTAAACCGGCATTCTGTGAGAGAAATTTAGATTAAGAGGAATAATATATGGTGCCAATGAATAAAATAATAAGAACACCAATTACAGAAGAAACGACCAGAGAATTAAAAGCTGGAGACTACGTTTTTATAAACGGAACGATGTATGTAGCCAGAGATGCTGCACACAAAAGAATGATAGAGGCATTAGACCACGGAGAATCTCTTCCTATTCATATAGAAGATTCTACGATATATTATATGGGTCCATCGCCTGCAAGAGAAGGTAAGCCAATTGGTTCCGCTGGCCCAACCACTGCCACACGCATGGATAAGTACGCACCACGTCTTATGGATTTGGGGCAGAAAGCAATGATTGGAAAAGGAAGACGTTCTCCGGAGGTAATAGATGCAATTATAAGAAACAAAGCAGTATATTTTGCTGCGGTTGGTGGAGCAGGTGCCTTACTATCCAAATGTATCAAAAAATCCGAAATCATTTGTTATGAAGATTTAGGAGCCGAAGCAATACTTCAGATAGAAGTAGAAAATTTTCCGGTTGTCGTTGTGATAGACAGAGAAGGAAATAATTTATATGACCAGGCTAGTAAGGAATTTTGTGCTTTATAATAAGAAGAAACACAATATCTTGTTATAAAAAGAAAGGCAGAAAAATAAATCAAAAAATTTAATTTTTTTAATTGACAAACAAGATTCCTTTTAGTAGAATAAACAATGCGTCACGTACGCGAGATAAGTAAATACTTAGAAAATACCTTTGGAGAAGTACTCAAGTGGCCGAAGAGGTGCCCCTGCTAAGGGTATAGGTCGGGAAACCGGCGCGAGGGTTCAAATCCCTCCTTCTCCGCTCTTTTTCAAAAATATTTTTGAAAAAGACGAAAATATGTATTGACATTGTGTCTCGTGCATGGTAGACTAATCAAGCTGTCGTCAAGACAGCAAACGAACATTGATAACTAAACAG
>JAFSCH010000164.1 GCA_017436865.1 Lachnospiraceae bacterium | reverse complement strand
GAAGCTATGGCAGATGCGGCGGTGCTTGCGGGAATGCCAAGGGCACAGGCGTATGAATTTGCCGCGCAGTCTGTTCTTGGAAGTGCAAAAATGGTGTTAGAAACAGGAAAACATCCAGCTGATTTGAAGGATATGGTATGTTCGCCAGGAGGTACGACGATTGAGGCAGTAAAAGTGCTCGAGGAAAAAGGCTTTCGTGCAGCAGTAATGGATGCAATTGGAGCTTGTGTGGAAAAGTCTAAAAATTTATAATATTTGAAATAAGAGTCCGAAACTTGACAAGTGGCGGACTCTTTGTTATTATATAAAATCGTAACGGATGTTAATTATTATGTAATATTTGTTATTGGCAATGTATAAAATATGTAAATGAAAGTAATAACAAAGAATAATTTCCGAAGTTTTTGTGGAAATCATGGAGATTAGTATGAAAACGAATTATCATGGGTGGAGAAGTTTTTTTTCCGCAGTAGCTTTTTCAGTAGTATTGTGTACCACATCGATGACTGCATTAGGAGAGGAAACAAAAGTAACTGATACAGAAGAAATAGAGATGCCACTAAGTGCTGGAGCAGCAGTCTTATTAGATATGGATGTAGCAATTGCTGATGAAGAGATTGTTGAAATCGTTAAGAACAATACAAGAGGAAATGTAACTGCCAAAACCATAACCAAACAGGAATCAACTCTTGTTATGGCAAATGTTAATGAGTATGTAAATATTCGAAAAGAAGCTAATCAGGATTCAGAAAAGCTTGGCGTTTTATATAAAGATTGCGGTGGCCATATCATAGAACGTCAGGGTGAATGGACAAAGATTCAGTCAGGAGATGTTACTGGCTGGGTCAGAGATAAATATCTACATTTTGGCGATGAAGCGGAACAGCTCGCAGAAGAAGTTGGAATGTTGGTTGCTTATGCACAGACTGATACTTTACGAGTGCGCAAGGAAGCAAGCATGGATGGTGGAGTATTAGGACTTCTTTCAAAGGGAGAAGCGTTAGAAGCTATCAAAGAGCATGGTGACTGGGTAGAGGTAAGCTATGAAGGTGCAACCGGATATGTATCAGCAGATTATGTTAAGGTTGAATTTGACATTGATGATGCTGAGTCCATGGAAGTGATTCGTGCAAGAGAAAAGGCAGAAGAAGAGGCAAAGAGACATCAGCAGAAGGAAGCAGTTCTTGCAACGGCATCAGAGCTTCAGATTTTAGCAGCACTTATCCAGTGTGAAGCAGGAGGAGAAGCGTATGAAGGTCAGCTGGCAGTAGGTTCTGTTGTTATGAATCGTGTTAGAAGTGCAGCGTATCCTAATACAGTTGCTGAGGTAGTGTATGCATCCGGGCAGTTTACACCGGCAGCTACTGGCAAGCTCGATAGAGTAGTTTTAAGTGGCAGTATCAAGCCATCTTGTTTGCAGGCGGCGCAGGATGTATTGAATGGTGTTACGAATGTAGGAGATGCACTTCATTTTAGACGTGTAGGAACAAAACAGGGAATTGTGATTGGAAACCATGTGTTTTGGTAGAATATAGAAAGATGCAGGCGGTGAAAGGCTTGCATCTTTTGTGTTTTATAGGACATTCTTTTGTCTATTATCTTGCCCACGGTACAAAAACGTAGTAAAATGGAAAGGTAATTTTGCTTCCAATGAAGGAAACAAAAACGTGGCTTGTAGAAGCATTGAAAAGGAGGAGAATTATGAATTTAAAAGGACGTCATTTTTTAACATTGAAGGATTTTACAGCAGAAGAGATTGTCTATCTGGTAGATCTTGCAGCTTCTTATAAAGAGAAGAAAAAGAACGGAATTGCTCATGATACATTACGAGGAAAGAATGTTGCATTGATTTTCGAGAAGACAAGTACACGTACTAGATGTTCTTTTGAAGTAGCTGCTCATGACTTGGGAATGGGAACCACTTATCTTGAGCCGGCAAGTTCTCAGATTGGTAAAAAAGAAAGTATTGCTGATACCGCAAGAGTACTTGGAAGAATGTACGAAGGTATTGAATATAGAGGGTTTGAACAGACTATTGTTGAGGAGCTTGCTAAATATGCAGGTGTTCCGGTGTGGAATGGTTTGACCAATGAATACCATCCAACACAGATGTTAGCTGACTTATTAACCATCAGGGAGCATTTTGGAAGATATAAGGGTATTAAACTTACCTATATGGGAGATGCACGTTACAATATGGCAAATTCCCTTATGATTATGTGCTCTAAGTTAGGTATGCACTTTACAGCATGTACAAACAAAGCATATTTCCCAAACGCTGAACTTGTAGCAGAGTGTCAGGAATATGCAAAGGAGTCCGGAGCTACCATTACTTTGACAGAAGATGCTATGGCAGGAACAAAAGACGTCGATGTTGTTTATACTGACGTATGGGTATCCATGGGTGAACCGGAAGAAGTATGGGAGGAGCGCATTAAGGTGCTTTCACCGTATAAGGTTACTAAGGAGATTATGCAGAACGCAGGAGAACAGGCTATCTTTTTACACTGCTTGCCGGCATTCCATGATTTGAAGACAACGGTTGGTAAAGAGCAAGGTGAGAAATACGGATTTACAGAACTCGAAGTAACAGATGAGGTATTTGAATCTGCACAGTCTAAAGTATTTGATGAGGCAGAAAACCGCATGCATACGATTAAGGCTGTTATGGCTGCAACATTAGGAGCATAATCATTGATGGATAGGGAGAAACTGGCAGGTCAGATAGAAAAAAGTACAACATGGCTTGCAAGGAATTTATTTTTCTATGAGAAAACAGGTTCTACCAATGATGATATAAAGCAAATGGCAAACGAGGGTGCCTCAAATGGTACTCTCGTTGTTGCAGATAGGCAGACAGCGGGAAGAGGAAGACGTGGAAGAACATGGATATCTCCCAAGGGAGAATCCGTTTATATGTCATTGCTGTTGCGACCAAAGTGTATGCCCAATCAGGCGTCGGCTCTGACGCTTGTTATGGCACTTGCAGTAGCAGAAGCAATGGAAGAGTTGGCATATGGCAAGAGTGGTATAAAATGGCCAAATGATATTGTGATGAATGGTAAAAAAATTTGTGGCATTCTGACAGAGATGGGATTGGAGCAAACCACGATTGATTATGTTGTGATAGGTGTTGGGATTAATGTCAATCAAAGCTTTTTTGATGAGGAAATTGCTACAACGGCTACATCTATCGCTTTAGAGCTTGGGAAAAAAATAAGTCGAGCAGAGTTGATAGGACGTATTTTGCATTATTTTGAAAAAGAGTATGCAGAATTTGAGAAAACTTATGATTTAACAAGTATTGTGGAACGATATAATCAGCATTTGCTGAATCGAGACAGACAGGTACGTGTATTAGACCCGAAAGGTGAATATGAGGGATTTGCACTTGGAGTTAATTCACAGGGTGAACTTATGGTGAAATGTCAGAATGATGAGATAGTACATGTATATGCAGGAGAAGTATCGGTCAGAGGGATTTATGGATATGTGTAAAATCTGTCGAATAATGCATGTATAGAAGAGATATAATGGAGGTTGTTTAGGTGGAAACGAATAACAATCGTATAGTGCTTTGCGGTGCAAACGCATATGACAAAAAATATTATTTTAATGAACAGTTTAAAGGAATACCAGCTTCTATTCAGGAGGAGCTTCACGTTATGTGTGTGCTTTTTACGGAGGAAGTAGGTGGTGTGTTCACGATTGTCTTTGAAGAAGATGGTAGTGTCAGCTTCGATACAGAATCTTACGAAGAGGATATTTTATATGATGACGTAAGTAGTGGTCTTTTGATTCATGATATGAAGATTAAGCGTAAGGAACTATTAGAAGCACTTAGTATGTATTATAGAGTATTTATTTTACAGGAGCCTTTTGAAGAGGTATAGGCTCAAAACTGGTAGATATTAGAAAGGTATGGTAAAGAGAATGGTTTTAGTAGTTGATGTTGGAAATACCAATGCTACATTTGGTGTATATGATGGGAAAGAGCTTGTAACTACCTTTCGTCTGATGTCAAAGACACCGAGAACATCGGATGAATATGGTGTATTGATTACGGAAATGCTGAACAAGAATCAGATTGCAATCAAAAGTATTACAGGTGTTATTGTAGCAAGCGTAGTTCCAAATATTATGCATTCATTGACGGGTGGTATCAGACGTTACGTGAATGAAAAGATTTTGACAGTGGGCGCAGGTGTTAAGACCGGAATCAAGATTGTAACAGAGAATCCAAAGGAAATCGGGTGTGACAGAGTGGTAGATGCAGTGGCTGCATATGAATTGTATGGTGGCCCAGTTCTTGTAATTGATTATGGAACAGCTACTACCTATGATTTGGTTACAGCAGATGGTTGCTTTGCGGCAGGAATTACAGCGCCAGGTATTCGCATTTCGGCAAAGGCTTTATGGGATGGTACTGCAAAGCTTCCAGAGATTGAGATTAAGAAGCCAGCTTCTATCTTGGCACAGGAGACCATTTCCAGTATGCAGGCAGGACTTGTGTATGGTCAGATTGGACAGACAGAGTACATTATTCAGCGCGTGAAAAAAGAGACAGGCTATGATAACCTCAAGGTTGTAGCAACGGGTGGACTTGGAAGAATTATTGCGGAAGAAACCGATATGATTCAGGAATATAATAGTTCTCTGACCTTAGAGGGACTAAGAATTATTTATGAGAAGAATAATAAGTAATGATGTGACGAGTGTTGTAGATTATGTATGACACAAATTCACAGAAAGGTAAGAGGATTTATGAAGTTACAGATAGGGGATGTAACCCTTGAAAATAATGTAATCTTGGCTCCGATGGCAGGTGTAACAGACCTGCCGTTTCGTCTTTTGTGCAAAGAACAGGGAGCTGGACTTTTATGCATGGAAATGGTAAGCGCCAAGGCAGTACATTATAACAATAAAAATACAGAGGCTTTGATGGAAATCCATCCGGATGAACATCCGGTTTCTTTGCAGCTTTTCGGGTCAGAGCCTGATATTATGGCTGAAACAGCCGCAAGAATCGAAGAACGCCCATTTGCTATTTTAGATGTAAATATGGGATGCCCAGTTCCTAAGGTGGTTAATAATCATGAGGGAAGTGCCCTTATGAAAGAGCCAAAGCTTGTGGAAGAAATTGTAACCGCTTTGGTAAAGGCGGTGAAGAAGCCTGTAACGGTGAAAATACGAAAAGGCTTTGATGATGAACATGTGAATGCAGTCGAAATTGCAAAGATTATTGAAGCAAGTGGGGCGGCAGCAATTGCAGTACACGGAAGAACGAGAGAACAGTATTATTCCGGTAAGGCAGACTGGGATATTATTCGTCAGGTGAAGGAGGCAGTTTCTATTCCTGTAATAGGAAATGGTGATGTTACGGATGCTGTTTCGGCAAAGAAAATGATGGATGAAACAGGTTGTGACGGTATTATGATCGGACGTGCGAGCCGAGGAAATCCATGGATTTTCAAGGAAATTACGCAGTATCTTGATACGGGAATTCTACCAGAACGTCCAACAAATGAAGAGGTGCGCAATACGATTCTCCGACACGCGGCATTGCAGCTTGAATTTAAGGGTGAGTATACCGGAATTCGCGAAATGCGTAAGCATGTAGCATGGTATACGGCAGGTTATCCACACTCAGCAAAGCTAAGACGCATGGTAAATGAAATGGAGACTTTTACAGAGCTGGAAGAAAGTATTTGTAATATATTTCAATAATATAAGAGTAGAAATGCACTTGAAATGTAAAGAAGGTATTTTAAGTGCATTTTGCGTATTGTTATGAGAGCACTGGAAATAGATGGTATTGGAGTTTATAAGAGCATATATTAATAAGGGTCGTGGAGAAAACAAATGAGAAAGTTTTTATGGATTATATACGGAATTCTTTTATATTTATTAGTAGCAAATTTATTGTTTTTCTATTCTATATCGCACATATCCATTGCAGGAAAGGTACTGGTAACATGTGTGGTTATGATGTTGTTTATGATTTACCAGATTGTTCCATATTATAAATCTGGAATAGGTGGCAGACTGAATACTCTGGTGGGAGGATATACAGTGCTGCTCAGTAGTTGTTTTGGAATGCTCATCCAGAATGTGCTATTGGTGCGCTATATATGTTCAGGACAAGATAAAGAACAATCGGTTGCTGTATTTATAGGAAGTGTGGTAATTACTTATGTCGTAGCCTTTATTATGGCTTTGAATGGTTTTATACGAATTATGATTACTGCAAAACAGATAAAACTTGTTTGGCGTATTGTTTGGGCATTATGTTGGTGGATTCCGGTAATAAATCTTTTTATTACGATATATGTTTGCCATAGCGTTTCACAAGAATGTTCCTTAGAAATAGCAAAGCAGGAGCTGAATGAAGTACGTAAGGAAAATGAGATATGTTCTACCAAATATCCTGTATTGCTTGTACATGGTGTTTTTTTCAGAGACTGGCAATACTTTAATTACTGGGGAAGAATTCCGGCAGAGCTTCAAAGGAATGGTTGCAAGATTTATTATGGAAGGCATCAGTCGGCAGCAGCTGTAAAAGACAGTGCTGCAGAGCTGTTGGAACAGATTCACAGAATTATAGAGGAAACAGGGTGTGAGAAGGTCAATATCATTGCCCATTCCAAAGGAGGATTAGATACAAGATATGCTATTGACTGCCTTGGAGCAGCACCTTTGGTAGCGTCTCTTACTACAATTAATACGCCACATCAGGGATGCTTGTGGGTAGATGAATTGTTGAAGAAGTTACCCGATAGCTGGATTGCCTTTGTTGGAAAAAAATATAACAAGCTTTTTTGTAAGTTAGGTGATGTGAATCCGGATTTTGTTTCTGCAGTTTATGATTTGACTGCCAAGAATTGTCGGAAGAGAAATGAAGAAATTATACCGGCGGAAGGTTATAAAAAACAAAGCGTCATGTCATTAATGAAAGGCTGTATGAGTGCATCTTTCCCATTAAATCTAGGCTTTTTGCTAGTTAAACCGGTAGAGGGAAAGAATGATGGCTTGGTTTCCGAAACATCGGCTCAGTGGGGTGATTTTCTTGGTAATTTAACGTGTAAAGGAAGAAGAGGAATCTCACATGGAGATATGATTGATCTGTTTCGGGAAAATGTGAAGGGATTTGATGTGAGAGAATATTATGTTATGCTAGTAAAAGGACTTAAGGATATGGGGCTTTAAATGTTGACATCATTTTGAAAAAAGGCTATAATATCATAGCTTGTAGGGCATAGTCTGCCCAAAATACGGCAATGTAGATTAGCGGAAGAAATAAGTGTCATATATATTATTTTAATGAAAAAGGAGAGGGAACACCCATGGAAGCAAAGAAGAATCTATTAACTCGTGAAGGTCTGAAGAAATACGAAGATGAATTACATGAATTGAAAGTTATCAAGAGAAAAGAAGTTGCAGAAAAGATTAAGGAAGCAAGAGAACAGGGTGACTTATCAGAAAACGCTGAGTACGATGCAGCAAAGGATGAACAGCGTGATATCGAAGCAAGAATTGAAGAACTTGAGAAAATCTTAAAGAACGTAGAAGTTTTCGATATGGAAGAAGCTGCAAGCAATGATAAGGTAAGCTTTGGTCTTGTTGTTAAGGTAAAAGACAACGAATTTGATGATGAGATGGAATTCAAGATTGTAGGTGCTACCGAAGCAAATAGTTTAAAGGGTAAGATTTCTAATGAGTCTCCTCTTGGTAAGGCATTAATAGGAGCTAAGAAGGGTGACGTTGTAACCGTAGAAGCACCAGCAGGAATGATCGAATATACCATTTTGGACATTTACAAGCCAGAATAAGTTTTGAAAGGAGTATTGGAAGTGTCACAGGAACAGAACAATAACCAGAAGAATCAGGAACAGGATGTTAATCAGCTTTTAAAGGTAAGAAGAGAAAAGCTTGCAGCATTGCAGGAAGCAGGTAAGGATCCATTCCAGATTACAAAATACGATCAGACACATCATACGGTGGATGCAAAAGAGCTTTATGAAGCGCATGAAGCAAAGCTTTTGGCAGGAAGAACAAAGCCATCGGTAGATGGTTTGGATGAGCAGCAGGCTAAGGAAGTGCTTAATGCTGATTATAATGAAAGAAGAGCAATTATGGATGCAAGCCCTATTGAGGTTTCCATCGCAGGACGTATGATGTTCAAGCGTGTTATGGGAAAAGCTTCTTTCTGTAATATTCAGGATTTGAAGGGTAAGATTCAGGTATATGTAGCAAGAGATGCAATTGGAGAAGAAGCATATGCTGATTTCAAGAAATCAGATATTGGTGATATCTATGGTATCAAGGGATATGTATTCAGAACCAAGACAGGTGAGATTTCTATTCATGCAGTAGAAATGACAATGCTTACTAAGAGCTTACAGATTCTTCCTGAGAAGTTCCACGGATTGACCGATACGGATACACGTTATCGTCAGAGATATGTTGACCTTATCATGAATGAAGAAAGCAAGAATGTATTTATCAAACGTTCTCAGATTATCAAGGAGATTCGTAATTTCCTTGCTGAGCGTGATTTTATAGAAGTAGAGACTCCAATGCTTGTATCAAATGCAGGTGGAGCCGCTGCAAGACCATTCGATACACACTATAATGCTTTAGACGAAGACGTTAAGCTTCGTATTTCTCTTGAGCTTTACTTAAAGAGATTAATCGTTGGTGGAATGGAAAGAGTATACGAAATTGGTCGTGTATTCCGTAATGAAGGTGTAGATACCAGACATAACCCAGAGTTTACTTTGATGGAATTATATCAGGCATATACCGATTACGAAGGTATGATGGAATTAACAGAGTCTATGTTCAAGTATCTTGCTGAAAAGGTATGTGGTACTTCCAAGATTGTTTATAATGGTATGGAAATCGACTTTGGTAAGCCATTTGAACGTATTACTATGAATGATTGTATCAAGAAGTATGCAGGTATTGATTTTGATACGGTTGCAACCGATGAAGAAGCTAAAGCATTAGCAAAGCAACATCATGTAGAGTTCGAAGAGCGTCATACTAAGGGTGATATTGTAAATCTCTTCTTCGAAGAGTTCTGCGAGAAGAACTTAATCCAGCCTACCTTTGTTATGGATCATCCATTGGCTATTTCTCCACTTACAAAGAAGAAGCCAAGTGATCCAAATAAGGTTGAGCGTTTCGAGTTATTCATCAATACATGGGAAATGTGTAACGCATACTCTGAGTTAAACGATCCAATCGATCAGAGAGAACGTTTCGCAGCACAGGATGCAGCATTTGCAGCTGGTGATGAAGAAGCAAACCACACAGACGAAGACTTCTTAAATGCACTCAGCATCGGTATGCCTCCAACAGGCGGTATTGGATACGGTATCGACAGATTGGTTATGTTACTTACTGATTCACAGGCAATTAGAGATGTATTGTTGTTCCCAACGATGAAATCATTAGACAAATAAAGCCAGTATTTATGCGGGTTTGAGCATTATCATTTCAGTTTTTACTGCAAATTTACTGCAAAATTCTGATACAATATGCAGTAATATGTAGCGATTTGTAATTAGCATAAGTTCCTAACAATAGAATAAAGAGAGTTCTAACTTAGGTATTAGAGGACATTTCTAAAAGAAATTTTAGAAGTGTCCTTTTTGCGTTTAGTCAAAAAAAACATAGGAGGAAATGAATATGAACAGTACAGCGTTAGGAGCAGAAAACACAAAGAAAGAGAATATTATTTTTATCAGTGATACACATGAAAAATTCTACTATGAGAAATTAAAAGAGGTAAGGTATCAGGACGTATATCACAAGGCTCTTGTATATTGTCTTGGTATCAATGATGACACAAGAAGAAATGTGAATAACATATATGATTTTAAGACAGGATGCGTAAAAACAGAATGTCTGCATGAAGGATGGCAGACCAGCGGAAGTGTAAGAGTAGTGAGGATGGCATTTAATTTGTACTGTGACGGTACGCCAAGTGTTAATGACTATGAAGATATAGAAGAACAGTTATCAGAAAGTCGGCAATACAGTGTAGATGAATTATTTTGCTGTTGTTATGCACCATATTTTTGGCAGGCAATACAGATTCGGTATCCGGAGTATGCGGTATATAATCGAAATTTGTATGCCATATTTGGAGGAACAGACTAATGTTAAAAGTTAGATTGATGGGAACAAAAAATGATATTAAATGGTTTGGGAAGATTTTACAGAGAAGTTCCAAAGTGGAAGTAACAGAGTTTTCAGACCTTTACCCGAATAAAGGTACAAAGAAGTTTTATAGAGCTTATGTAGAAGTAAAAAAGAGCAACGTAGTAGAAAAATAGTAGAAGCAAAGGAGAATGTATCATGTGTAAAATAATAGCAATCGCAAATCAAAAGGGTGGAGTTGGTAAGACCACTACAACAAGTAACTTAGGAATTGGTTTAGCAAAGCAGGGAGAGAGAGTTTTGCTGATAGATGCGGATGCACAAGGCAGTTTGACTGCAAGTTTAGGATTTACGGAGCCGGACAAGTTGGAGGAAACACTAGCAACGGTAATGGCAAATGTTATCAATGATGTGGAAATGGAGCCGGATTACGGTATTTTAAAGCATGAGGAAGGTGTTGACCTTATGCCGGGGAACATTGAATTATCCGGTCTGGAGGTATCGTTGGTTAATGTTATGAGCCGAGAGCTTGTCATGCGTTCTTACATAGATGGAGTAAAAGACAGATATGACTATATTTTAATTGATTGTATGCCGTCACTTGGCATGATAACCATAAATGCCTTTGCCTGTGCGGATAGTATTTTAATTCCGGTACAAGCTGCATATTTGCCTGTAAAGGGATTGGAACAGCTTATTAAGACCATTGGTAAGGTAAAAAGGCAAATCAATTCTAAATTGGAAATAGAGGGGATTTTGCTGACAATGGTGGATAGCAGAACCAATTATGCAAAGGATATTAGTGCTTTGCTGATTGAGAATTATGGTAGCAGAGTAAGAATATTTGAAAACAGTATTCCGATTTCGGTAAGAGCTGCGGAAATCTCAGCAGAGGGTGTCAGCATTTATCAGCATGACCCAAAGGGTAAGGTTGCAAGTGCCTACCAATCGCTAACAGAGGAGGTGCTTGGAAATGAGTAAAGCAGGAAGTGCAACGAAGATAAAGCTGAACAGTTATGATGATTTGTTTGGTTCTTCTGAAATACAGACAGGCAATGATCAGGTGCAGGAGATACCTTTATCTGAACTTTATGAGTTCAAAGGACATCCTTTTAAAGTGCTGGATGATGAAAAGATGCAGGAAACGGTAGAAAGTATTAAGAATTACGGTGTTCTTATGCCCGGTATTGCAAGACCAAAAGCAGAAGGCGGTTATGAAATAATTGCCGGACATCGTAGAAAACATGGTTGTGAACTGGCGGGGCTTTCTACGATGCCGATGTTTGTTAGAGATTACAGTGATGATGAAGCCACAGTGATTATGGTGGATACCAATATTCAGCGTGAAGATATTCTTCCAAGCGAAAAGGCAAAAGCCTACGCTATGAAATACGAAGCAATGAAACATCAGGGCAAAAAAGGAAGTGGAAGCAGTCTTGATGAGGTTGGCGAAGCAGCCGGGGAGAGTGGTAAGACGGTACAAAGGTATATATGGCTTGCCAGACTGTCAGATGAATTGCTAGATATGGTTGATAAGAAAAAACTCGGTCTTGTGCAGGGTGTTGACATATCATTTCTCACAGAACAGGCACAGGAATGGGTGCAGGTTATTCTTGAGGAAACAGGAATATCTATTTCCACTACTCAATCAGCTAAGCTGAAGGAATATGGAAAAAGTGGAGAGTTGACCTTGCCAATGGTAAGGTTGCTTCTCACAGAGGAAAAGCCAAAGGCAAGAAAGGTAACCATTAAGGCTGATAAAATCGGCAAATATTTTACGGAGGAATATTCCGATGAGGAGATAGAGAACATTATCTATCAGCTATTGGAAGAATGGCAGAATAAGCAGTAAAGGAGGCACGGTAAAGTGGGTGATACACTAAAGTTTGATTATTACTATGGAATTGAAGCGGAACAATTCTCTTTTTACCGTGTTCCAAGACTTTTGATTAAGGATACAAGATTTCGGGGGCTTAGCAGTGATGCCAAGCTCCTGTATGGATTGATGCTCGATAGAATGTCGTTGTCCATGAAAAACGGATGGTTGGATGATGAAAACAGGGCATACATAATTTATACGGTGGACAGCATTATGGAGGATTTGGGATGTTCCAAGCCTACCTGTACAAAAATAATGCGTGAATTGGATTCTGATAATGGAATTGGACTAATCGAGAAAAAGAGAAGAGGACTTGGGAAACCAGATATTATTTATGTGAAAAATTTTGCTTCTATTCCGGAAGAAAATACAGAAAAAGAGCCTTCAAATGCTGATGTTTCCACAGAAGTAAAAGATTTTAACTTCAAGAAGCAAAAAAATTTAACTTCTGGAAGTAAAGAAACTGAACTTCAAGAGGTAAAAGAATTTGACTTTAAGAAGCAAAGAAATTTAACTTCCGGAGGTAAAGAAGTTGAACTTCAAGAAGTAAATGATTTTGCCCCTAATTATACTAACTATAACCAGACTAATATGAGTAATAACAATATGAGTAAGACCAATCTTATCTATCAATCTGAGGATGTATCTGCCGGGGAAGAAAATACAGATGTTACTCCGGTGAAAAAATCTGATGCGAATGATATGATGGATGATGTAAATGCATATATGAAACTCATTCGTGAAAACATTGAATATGACTATCACATGAAATATGATGGTGTTGGAGAAAAGGAATTATTTGAGGAAATTTATGACATCATTTGTGATGTGGTATGTGTACCACGCAGGACAATTCGTATTGGGAAAGAAGATTATCCGTATGAGTTGGTAAAATCTCGGTTCCTGAAATTAAATTCATCCCATGTGGATTATGTCAGATGGCGAATGAAAGAAACCAATACGAAAATAACCAACATAAGGGCGTACATGATAACTACGCTGTATAATGCTCCTGCTACAATCAATCATTTTTATCAACAGGAAGTACAGCATGATATGTACGGAGGAGGATGGAATGAAGAAGATAGTGACTGATATAATAATTCCGGTTGCAGTATTGGTAGTTTGGATGATTGTCTGTTATCCGGTATGTGATAAAGCAGAGAGATTTGATTATTTCCTTTATTGGATAATGGTTGGCTGTCCGTATGGTATTCGGAAAATGTGTATGTTTTTGATACCGAAGAATTTTGGTATTGCCGGAAGTATGGGAGTGTTGGCATTGAATTGTATTATCGGAGGTCTGATTGGTGGTATCATTGTTATTGTTAGAATGATTGGCATTTTTGGAGAAATAATAAAAATATTAGCAGGGCACTTCTGGACACGATGTCCAAAAGTGTAAAGGAAAAGAGCAACAAAAAAGGCATTGTCATGTTGTTTAGTCATAACAATACCTCTACTTGTCATCTGGAACATATTCCATAATATCTTCAATCCGGCAGTCAAGTATCTGACATAATCTGTTCAGAATAATGGTTTTAACCACCATATTTTGCCGGAGTCGCTGAAGTTGTGCTTTATCAATACCATAATCTTTAATGAGTTGGTACTGACTGATATTTTTCGCTTTGAGCGTAAGCCAAAGGGGATCATATTTAATCATACAGGCAGCTCCTTTCCTATCTTGTATTTTAAGGGTAAGAAACTTATAATAATATGGTGCGTGTACGCACCATAGAATATGCAAGAAATGAAGATAAGAATGATATGATTTTAAAGATTACAGATACAGGTAGTGAGGTTTGGAAACAGGAGGATTGTTTACTGTGAAAGAAATATACATTACGGAAGAAGAAAAGGGTAAATGCCAAAAGGTAGCAGATGCCTTTGCAGAACTGTATGAAATTGAAAATATAGTAGTTATGGATGTGGGAAGATACGGTTATGTGAAATTGCAGTATTATAAACCACCGCAAGGTTTTGATGATGTAATAACCTTTACCGATAGCCGGAGTATGTTTGAGGACTTGTGGGAAGAATGGTTTTATACACAGCTTCTTATGTTGGCAAAAGGAACACCAATGGCTGAAATGGGTTATGAGGATATATTTAAGTGTTTGCCAAAGGAGAAGCAAAAAGAGCTTCTGGATAAGAAAGCTGAATTTGCAAAAATGGCAGAAATAGAATAGTGAAAGAACAGCGTTAGGGCAGTTATGAGTTGAGAACTTGTAGCTGTCTTTTTTATTTCTTTTGGACATTGTGTCCAGAAGTGAAGGTGCGGGAGGAAGATACAAATGGAATCAATGCGAGAAGTCAACAGAGTAATGGAACGGGAAATTGCAAAGGGAAGTAGTCCTTTAAAATTAGACCATATCGAATTTGGAGAATATTCATATCAGGAGATAACGTCAAAAGAGAAGTTGTTGGAAGTGTTATCGTATCTGCTCAGAATAGGGGATTTTAGTCAGTATGCCGGAAAGACTGTTATCAATAATGTTTATATGGATTTGAAGGGAAAGAAGCCTGTATTTAAGCGGACTAAGACTGCGATAGAGAGAAATAATATCTTTGCAACAATCAGAAGGTATGCAAAGAAGCTAAAGCTGGAGTATAATGGAGATGTGTATTTGGAAACAGTAAGATGTTATTTTGATATACCGCAAGAAAATCTGGAGAAGTGCCGATATACATATCAGGGAAATGAAACATATGCTTTTGTTATGTCGGATAAGTATATTATGGCTTTATATACGCATTGTTTGGTGGCAAGGAAAGAAGCTGTAAGTAGGGATTTGCAGATTTCTGGCTTTACAGAAAAGGAATATGGAATGGTAAAGTTGGAGAATGTGAGGGATGTTTTGTTCCAGGCATTGTTGTTTGATGATATACAATTTGATATTGATAAGATTATTGCTATGGGAATAACTATATATATTAGGTAATTGAAAGTTGTATAAAATATGTGAGGTATGATAGATGAACGAATATGAGATATTGGGTGGATTACATAAAATTATTGATGATGATACGAACTTGAAAATGAAAGAATGGTTGGATTCACATAATGTGAATAATTATTTGCTGTATCCACTTGCAGCAGTTGAATTAGGTGCAATAAAAGAAGCACCAGAAAACAATGAAAACTTATTAAGAAGGTGTGTGGCGTCATTTGTATATGCGAAAGCTAAAGAGAATGAGAAAAGTATTTTTATCAAAAAGTTTAATACACCTGGATTTAAGAAATATCTAAAAGCATATGAAAGTGAATTGATTCCATTATATCAGAATTTTAGATTTTCGAGAGAAATAAATGATATAAATCCATTTTCAAAGCCACGTTTAGTGCAAGAAGGAGAGCATAAATATAAACTTACAACATCTTTAGTATCTGATTATTATAGGGAAGAAGATTTTTATTTTTATGGGGAAGATGATAGAAAAAACGCAGAACAAGAACAAACATTTGATTTACATGTCAGATTTTGGAATAAAATTGTATTGGAACAAAAAAAGTATGAAGAATTGAGTAAATATCCAGATATGGAGCTATATAATTGTTGCATCGAAATTATTGAAAAGGATCTAAATAAGTGGGAGGCAAGGGTAAGAAGTAATGTTTTCGATAGTCCCAACCATTTAGCAAAAGTTATTGCTTATTTTTATTATCATGCAATGTTGAAATCTATAGCAATCAGAATTGATATGGATTTTGAAGAAGATTTTTTTGAAATAGGAAAAGAATGTATTATGTACTTTGATAAAAAAGGTTGCATTGATGATATAGTAAAAATTAGTAGATTACCAGAGCACAAGGTAGTCAATGTTGTTAATTATTTGATAAATGATGGAAAAATGAATTTGTTAGAATTTCCATTATTTGAGGTAGAGGAGAGTTTGGTGACTATTCCGTCTTTGATACTAGTCAATGACTGGCAATTTACCATTATCAATGGTCATTATTTGAAGAATATTATCATAAGTAATCGAGAAAAAACAATATCTGCAGTAACCGAGGAAAGAATAGAAAAGGCTCTGCTCGGTGTAACGAATGTTGCAGTGGCAAAAACAGTTCCGTATTTTTTTAAGGATGAGCTGGGAAATGAATTAAATAGTGATATTGATTATGCGATTTATGATTTTACTCATAACAAAGTATTAATAATAGAGGCAAAGTGGATAGATAAGCATTATAAAGATGAAATAGATAAGATATACGGGAAAATATTTCAGACACTTAATTCGATATATACGAAGCAAATTGATAAGCATAAAAGGTTCTTACAAAAGCAGGAAAATATTGATTTCCTATTTAGCAACGACAAGAACTATCAAAAGGGGTTACCAACTCCGGAAATATATTACTTAGCTGTTGATAAAAGAAATCAAATGCATATTGGTGAGAGACATATGGTTTCAGAGTATATGCTAATTTATTTTATTCATAAATATGTGTCTGAAAATCAAATTGATTTGGAGGCAATGTGGAAGGAGATAAATGGATTACATACGAAAGTAGAATATATTACTGTATCAGATAATTATTACGAAATAAGTGTCGGGAATGAAATTGTTTTAGTTGAACATGCTGACTTATATTGGAAATAAAGATGGAATGTATTAGTTCAGTGTATATTGTCAAATATATGTAAGCTGGAAAAATACAAAATTGACAGACCAATAATACAGGGGGAATAATAAATATGAGAATTGATGAATTATGTCAAGATAAATATATTTATCTTGATTGGAATGTAGTTAAGAACATGATTAATCCAAGAAATGACAAAAAAGAATTAGACGAAGAAATGAAAAGAATAATCTATTCTTTGAGAAAAAAATATAAATTCCCATATAGCCATGGTCATATTAAGGACAGAGCAAACCATTATAATGAGAAATACAGAGAAGAAGTAAAAGCAGATTTTGCCTTTTTTGAGAGCATAACAAATTCTTTTTGTCTTGCTAGATGTGATGAATTAAATAAATTTGTAATGATTAAAAAACCAATAATGGATTTTTTTGATGAAGAAATAAAGGAAGAAAAAAACAGAAGAGGATTTAATTCTCAATATTTTTTGAACCCAGAAGCTACATTTAGGGTTGATATGAGTAAAATAAATAAAGATTATCCATTATATGAAATGCTTGAGAGAAGTAATGGAATTTACAATCCCTTTTCTATGAGTGAATTTCTTGAAGAACTATATAATGAAATGTTTGTGAATGCCGATAAATACCGAAAGTTTAGGGCGTATATGGAACAATTTGAAATAAACAAAGAAGATGCAAGGGAACAACAGAATAGTCTGAAAGATCGAGATTATTTAGATTTTTTATTGTTACATATGGAGTCTTTTCTGGAATCAATGTCATATGATGTTCCTGAATTACAAAAGAAATGGAAATCTATTGCTGAGAATTGGTTTTCGATGTATCATAAAGAAGTTTGTTTAGAACTTCTTTTAACCAATGGATATGAGTTATTAGATTTACATCCTAAATTTCATGATAAATTGAAAAAAAATAAAAATACCCTTGATAATATAGTAAGAGATGGTAACCATGCATACTATGCATCGGAAGCTTGCTATTTTGTATCGGAGGATGGACATACTCGTGAGAAGACTCAGTTTCTTTATGATGTTTACGGAATAAAAACCAAGGTTGTAAGTGAAGAAGAATTCATAAATCATTTTTGTTGATTAAAATTACAGCGTCAGGGCAGTTATAAGTCGAGAGATTTGTAGCTGCCCTTTTTTAATGCTTTTGGACACAATGTCCAGAAGTGGAAAGGAGAATTATGAAGTATTTATTACATCGGCTGTATGTTCCACCATAGTGGATCATACACGCAGGTAACAACGAAACAGGAGGTACTTATGCAAGAGGAAGTAACCCAAAAGACAATCGCTCTTGTAATTAAGACCGCTAAATTGGATGCCAACATCTTAAAAGCTGCAATGCGGATGTATTTAAATCATCGCAAGCAGAAGGCACAGAAAATGCATGGTAAGGTGTCAGTAAAGAAGCTGGTAGGTGAAGGGGCGGGAGTTTCGTCTATTGAAGTGACGGATGGCAATATCAAATCCTTTGAGCGGGTAGCTCGTAAATATAACGTTGATTTTGCTGTCAAGAAGGACAAGACAACAGAACCGCCCAAGTATGTGGTATTTTTCAAGGGCAGGGATGCCGATGTGGTAGCACAGGCATTCAAAGAATTTGTTTATGGTAATGAAAAACGAAAAGGCAGAACTTCCGTGAGGGAGAAATTAAAACGCTTTAAGGACGCAGTATCACAGGATAAGAACAGAGAACGGAGCCGGGAGAAAAATAAGGACAGGGGACAGAGCCTTTGAGTAACATCATTGAGGGCATAACCAAAGACTTAAAAGCAATCCCGGATAATTTGAAAGCAAAAGCGGAAGGTGTGGATACCAAGAAGCTGTTACTATTAAATTTACCGTATATATTAGTGGGATATTTCTGTGATAAGGTTGCATGGCTGTGGAGAGTTGCGGAAGGAAGCAATGCTTCTGACAAGATGATGGCAGTCATGAACCGTTTTGATAAGTTGTTTGCCAATCCTTTACCAAGTTTCCACCCAAGAGATTTATTGATTGGTGTGGGATGTGGTATTGCATTAAGGCTTGTGGTTTATTACAAAGCAAAAAATGCAAAGAAGTTCCGGCAGGGAGTAGAGTATGGTTCTGCAAGGTGGGGCAATGCCAAAGACATTGAGCCATATATGGATTCTGTGTTTGAAAATAACGTGCTTTTGACACAGACAGAACGGCTGATGATGTCCGGCAGACCAAAAGAGCCAAAGTATGCAAGAAATAAAAATATTCTTGTAATCGGTGGTTCCGGCTCCGGTAAAACAAGATTTTTTGTGAAGCCGAACCTGATGCAGATGCACTCATCCTATGTGGTAACAGACCCAAAAGGAACCGTGCTTGTTGAGTGCGGAAAAATGTTAAAGAAAGGCAAATACAAAATAAAAGTTTTGAATACCATAAACTTTGCAAAATCCATGCACTATAATCCTTTCGCATACATTCGGAGTGAAAAGGATATTTTGAAACTCGTAAACACGATTATAGTCAACACCAAAGGAGAGGGACAGCAATCCGGTGAGGACTTCTGGGTCAAGGCAGAAAAACTCTATTATACGGCACTCATTGCATACATCTGGTATGAAGCACCGGAGGAGGAGCAGAACTTCGCAATGCTGATTGATATGATTGACGCCAGTGAAGCCAGAGAGGATGATGAGAATTTTAAAAATGCTGTGGATTTATTATTTGAAGAGTTGGAAACAAAAGACCCAAATCATTTTGCAGTAAGGCAGTACAAAAAGTATAAACTTGCTGCGGGGAAAACAGCTAAGAGTATTTTAATTAGCTGTGGTGCAAGATTAGCACCATTTGATATAAAAGAGCTGCGTGAACTAATGGAATATGATGAGCTGGAACTTGATACTCTCGGAGAACAAAAGACAGCATTATTCGTTATTATTTCCGATACGGATGCCACATTTAATTTCGTGGTATCTATCATGTATTCGCAGTTATTCAATTTACTCTGCGATAAAGCAGATGATGTCTATAATGGCAGGCTCCCGGTTCATGTGAGATGCCTGTTGGATGAGTTCAGTAATATTGGACAGATTCCACAATTTGAGAAGTTGATTGCTACAATTCGTAGCCGTGAAATATCAGCTTCTATTATTTTGCAGTCGAAATCCCAGCTTAAAGCAATTTATAAGGACAACGCTGATACGATTGAAGGGAATTGTGACACCACGTTATTCCTCGGAGGAAAAGAAAAGACCACTTTAAAAGAGTTGGCGGAAGTATTGGGTAAAGAAACGATTGACCTTTATAATACCTCGGATACAAGAGGGACAAGCCAGTCCTACGGTTTGAATTATCAAAAGACAGGAAAAGAGCTTATGAGTCAGGATGAGATAGCGGTCATGGATGGTGGTAAATGTATCATGCAGCTTAGAGGTGTAAGACCATTTTTCTCAGATAAATTTGATATAACGAAGCACAAGAGATACAAAGAGCTTTCCGATTTTGACCCGAAAAATACCTTTGATATTGAGGATTATGTGAAGCATCTGCATCGCATAAAAATCACAGCAAATACAGAGGTAGATGATGCCTTTGATTGCGGAGAAGTTGAAGGAAACACAATGGAATAGTAACTTTTGTACAGAGTGTCCAGAAGTACAGAAATGACAACTGAATATGGAACTATTAACCTTTGGACATTGTGTCCAAAAGAAAAAGGAGTTTTGTAATGTGTCTTTGGAAGAATAAAGAAACACCCGATACCGCCAATCGCCAAACTGAAAGTATCGGATGTCCGCAGGGTTCTTCAAAGAATTGCCCTGTCCTCATTATAACATGGGGACGGATAAATACATATCAAAACTCTTTCTTATTTGTAACAACACAAAATTTTAGAGAAAGAAAGAGGAATTAGAATTATGTCATTTTTTACAACAGCAGTAACAGGATTAAAGACAGTAGTAACAGCAATCGGTGCAGGTGTGGCAGTATGGGGTGTTATCAACCTTTTAGAAGGTTATGGTAATGATAATCCGGGTGCAAAGTCACAGGGTATTAAGCAGCTTATGGCTGGCGGTGGTATTGTAATTGTGGCTCAGACGGTGATTCCACAGCTTACCACATTATTCTCATAATTTATGGGTTCAATCATTGATAAGATAACTGAATTTATAAAGGAAATACTGCAAGGCTGGATATTGGATAACCTTGAAACGATGTTCACGGATGTAAATACGAAAGTGGGAACAATCGCAAGTGAGGTTGGTCAGACACCAAGCGGTTGGAATTCCGGTGTCTTTTCCATGATACAAAATCTGTCAGATAGCGTCATGGTGCCAATAGCGGGGATGATTATTAGTGCGATTCTCTGCTATGAGCTGATAACTATGGTAATGGACAAAAACAATATGCATGAGATGGGTAGCGAATTTTTCTTTCGCTACCTCATCAAAGCGTGTATAGCAGTATTGATTGTAAGCTATACCTTTGACATTACTATGGCAATTTTCGATGTGGGAAATCATATAGTCACGAGTGCGGCAGGTGTTATTACAGGCTCAACCAGTCTGGATGTATCAAGCACTTTGCAGACCATGTTTAATAATCAGATCTCCACGATGGAAATAGGCGAACTGATAGGACTTGGAATTGAAACCATGATTGTCAGCTTGTGTATGAAAATCATTTCGCTGTTAATCACCGTCATGCTTTATGGGCGAATGATTGAAATATACCTTTATATTTCAGTAGCTCCGGTTCCGTTTGCAACACTTAGCAACAGGGAATGGGGCAGTATCGGAAACAATTATATTAAGGGACTTTGTGCGTTAGCTTTTCAGGGATTTTTCATTATGGTATGTGTTGCGATTTATGCAGTGCTGGTATCAAGTGTTGCAGTAGCAAGCAATCTTCATACAGCATTATGGTCGGTGGCAGCATATACTGTTGTCCTGTGTTTCAGCTTGTTTAAAACAGGTTCTCTTAGTAAATCAATTTTTAATGCACACTAGAAAGGAGGTAGCAGCCGGAGTTGTTACACCTTCCGGTTGCAGAGTATATGGCAATATCCGTAGCAGTGCCAAAGAATTTGAGTGGTATCAAAACAAAGGTGGCAATGAACTTAACGAAACGTCAGCTTATCTGCTTTGGTGGTGCAGGTGCAGTTGGTGTTCCATTTTACCTTTTTACAAAGGGTGTGTTAGGAACACAGGTATCGGCACTTATCATGGTGGCAATTATGATGCCGTTTTTCTTTTTGGCGATGTATGAAAAGGATGGTTTCCTGGCAGAGAAACTTTTGTATTTTATGATAAGGCAGAAATTTTTAACACCGGGAATACGTCCCTATAAATCAGAAAATCTTTACAGACAGTTAGAAGAAAAAGAGCGTATGAAGAAGGAGGTGCGTTATCTTGAAGAAAAAGCCACAGGCAAAAGTGCAGACTAAGCATAAGAACACTGCAAAGCAGCAATCAGGCTTAAATTTTTCAGAAAAGAAAAGGCTCAAGGAGCTGAAACGTACTCTTGCAGGAAATGACAGGAAAGCAGAAAAGCCTACTACTGCACAGAATACTATTACTTTCAAAAAGATGTTCCGTGATGGTATCTGTCAGGTAACTTCTGATTTCTATACGAAAATGGTGGAATTTTATGATATAAATTATGACCTTTTGGAGATAGAGGATCAAGGAGAAATTCTGGAAGAGTACAGCGAACTCATTAACTATTTTGACCCGTCTATCAAGTTTGAATTGTTCCTGTTTAATCGACAGGTAAATGAACAGACATTGATAGACCAGTTTGATATTCCTTTGCAGGGAGATGAATTTGACGATATTCGTGAGGAATATACGGAAATGTTGAAGAAACAGGCTGCAAAGGGCAACAATGGAATTATAAAATCAAAATATCTTATTTTTGGCACAGAGTGTAAGGGATATAAAGAAGCAAAGGCGAAGCTCTCAAGTATTGAAGCGGATGTGATCAAGAACTTCTTAAATATTGGTACACAAGCCAAAAGCATTGACGGAAAGGAACGTCTGCGTATTTTGCATGAATATTTCAATCAGGATACAATGGAGCCTTTCCGTTTTTCTTTTAAGGAAATGTCGGAGTCCGGAAAGAGTGTGAAAGATTATATTGCACCACCGGGATTTGATTTCCGTTATCCAAGCCGATTTAAGGCAGGAAAGATGTATGGAAGTGTGCATTACTTAGATATTATTGCACCACGTTTCAATGATGAGCTGCTTAAAAAGCTCCTTGATATTGATGATAACTTAACCATTACCATGCATATGCAGACAATGGACCCGGTTAAGGCAATCAAGATGTTAAAGGCTGCTCTTACCAATATTCAGAAAATGAAGATTGAGGAACAGAAAAAAGCAGTTCGAAGCGGGTATGATATGGATATTTTACCTACGGACATTGTTACTTATGAGAAAGATACCCTTGAGCTTTTGGATGATTTGAACACCAGCAACCAGAAGATTATCAAGATGACTTTCTTAATTACCTGTTACGGCAGAAGTAAAAGAGAACTGGAAAATATCACACAGAGGGTGTCCGGTATTATTCAGCAGGCAAACTGTAACTTGCGTTGCTTGCAGTATTTACAGGAACAGGGACTTATGGCTTCTGCACCGATTGGATGCAATGATACGGGAATTGAACGAGTGCTTACCACAAAGAGTACAGCTATTCTGGTTCCGTTCTGTACACAGGAATTATTTATGCCGACACCGGCTATTTATTATGGTTTAAATGCTCTTTCCAACAACATGATTATGGCAGACAGGAAGCGTCTTAGAACACCAAACGGAGTGATTTTAGGTACACCCGGTAGTGGTAAGTCATTTAGTGCAAAACGAGAAATTTTATCCTGTTTCCTTATGACAAGGGATGATGTGATTATCTGTGACCCGGAAGGAGAATATTTTGCACTTGTGGGTGCGTTGCATGGGCAGGTGGTAAGGCTTGCAACCAATTCCCAAGATTATCTGAATCCGATGGATATTCAGCTTAGCCACAAAGGGGATAAAGAAGCACTGAAATTAAAGAGTGATTTTATCATTACGTTGTGTGACTTGATTGCCGGAGGAAAGGACGGTCTGGAGAATGACGAGAAAGGTATCATTGACGAGTGTATCCGTCATATTTATGATGCTTATTTTGAAAATCCAGTGCCGGAGAATATGCCGATTTTGGAAGATTTATATAATGCACTATTAGCACACAAAAATAAGAAAGCAGAGCGTATTGCTAACTCGCTTGTACTGTATGTGCATGGTTCGCAGAATTATTTTAACCACCGTACCAATGTGGACAGCAGAAACCGTATTATGTGCTTTGACATTAGGGATTTGGGTAATCAGTTAAAAGAACTTGGTATGTTGATCGTACAGGATGCGGTATGGAACAGGGTATCACAGAACAGGGAGCGAAAGATTGCTACCCGTTATTACTGTGATGAGTTCCACCGGGCGAGACGTTCCGTTGCTTAATAGGCAACGGGGTCAGCAGTGCCCGTCGTAAGACAAAACTGCGGATACAACTGATATGGTGTTGTTCAAATGAGTGGGTAACGCCACAAAGGGACACACGCAAACTGCCCTCTGCATGAGTAGCGGTGTAATGCGAAAGTGTGGTAATAGCTAGGCTGAAGAGCAAAAAGCCAATCCTAACAGAGAGTTACATTAGGAAATATTGAAAACATTGGTTTAAAAGTGGCTAGAGCCCACCTGTGGAAGAAGTATTGTAATAATGTATGAGCTGAGGAAACGTCTGTAGAGGTACAGGCTGTTGGTTATTATGTAGTGAAGCTGTATAAGGTGAGTATCCACAGAAGTGGGGACGAACTGACGATTTAAAGGGTCTAAAATTCGAATACGTCGAAAGGCGTATGCCAACGGTTTGGCGTTAATTACCGATGAGTAAGGGCGTGGAAGTGAAAATCGGGATACTGTTACAGGCAGTATAAATTAGCAGGCTCAAAGGAGGCACCTAAGTACAGTATATTGCACCATATTGGAACGTCGAAAGCAACGAACAGATAGTGGTTACACACACAATGACCTGTTGGTAAGGAAAGCATTTTTGTATAACTTACCTTTATCGTTGTGAGAGCGGAGGCACGAGCGTTGAAGTTTCTGTAATGGAAATGGAGCAACAGCCTCTAGTGGGATGGTTAGTGTATGAAGCTAACCAATAAAAAGAGTTTATAAAATAATGTAGTTAGCATTCATAGGTTCGAGTATGACTAAAAGAAACAAAGGCTTACGAGAGTGAGGTGATGTTGACTATGCAAAGAAAGGACTTGTTAAAGAAAAACAGTATCCGTAATGCCGAGTACTACGACATGATTGGAGTACAGGACAGGCTTTATGCGGAAAGTGCAAAAGGAAGAGTATTTACAGATTTAATCAGTATTATATGTTCTGATGCCAATATTAAAATGGCTTATCGTAACCTCAAGGGTAATGATGGAAGCAATACACCAGGTGTGGATGGAATGACATTTGAGAATCTGAGTGGTATTTCAGAAATGGAATTGATAGCTAAGGTAAAAGGGAAAATACTTAACTACCAGCCTAAAGCAGTAAGACGAGTATATATCCCAAAACCAAACGGAAAGAAAAGACCATTGGGAATACCTACAGTGATAGATAGAATAGTTCAGCAAAGTGTTTTGCAGATATTAGAACCGATATGTGAAGCAAAGTTTTATGATAAAAGTTACGGTTTCAGACCAAATCGAAATACAAAAAATGCTGTGGCTATGTGCTATAAATATGCACAAAGAGATGGTTTTCATTTTGTCGTTGATGTGGACATCAAAGGTTTCTTTGATAATGTCAATCATGCAAAACTATTAAAGCAGATATGGACTTTAGGAATACAGGACAAAAATCTTTTATGTCTCATTGGGAAAATGCTAAAAGCACCTATAGAAGATAAAGGAGAACGCTTTGTACCTGATAAAGGAACGCCACAAGGCGGAGTACTTAGTCCGTTATTGGCTAATATTGTTCTTAATGAATTAGATTGGTGGATTGCCAGTCAATGGGAAGAAATGCCAGTACATCATGCTTTACCAAGTGATACCTACCCTAATAAAAATGGTACGCTTAACAAAGGAAATCTCTATAAAAAGCTAAGGCAATCTAAGTTGAAAGAATGTCATATCATCCGTTACGCTGATGATTTTAAGATATTCTGCAAAACGTATGGAGAAGCGGTCAGATTAAAATATGCTGTTGAAGAATGGCTGATGGACAGACTTAAACTGGAGACATCCAAGGAGAAATCTAAGATAACAAATCTTAAAACAGGATACAGTGAGTTTTTAGGAATAAAATTCAAGCTTATTCGCAAGAGTGGAAAGTGGGTAATAAAGTCTCATATGACAGATAAAGCCATTTCCAGTCAACAGAAGAAATTGAAAAAAGCCATTGCAGAAGCCTGTAGGTCACATTCATTGGAGCAATCACAGCACAATGCCATTATTGCTTACAATCAGATGGTTGTAGGTATGCATGAGTATTACAATATGGCAACTATGATATGTGCAGATGTTCATAAAATGTTTCCGTCGATAGA
>JAFSCH010000017.1 GCA_017436865.1 Lachnospiraceae bacterium | reverse complement strand
TGGCTTTATTTGTGGAGCACATTTCCAGCCTGTCAGCAGATATCACATCTGTAATCAAATGTAAAGTAAGTGAATGGATTGGCTCTCAAGCCTCATTTATTCAAGCTTTATTTGGAAATATCTGCTGGGAAAGTTGAGTCATTAATATATATTACATTATCTAAAGTAAAAACAGTTTCCATTTAGTTTTACTCCCATCTCACTACTAATTAAACAGTTCCGATCCTTCATATGTCCCAAATACGTTCGCATACTGAAGCATCCAATATTCATCCAATATATTACTATCCTTCTGTTCCAAATCTTCTATCCTGTTATAGTCTTTTCCATCATAATATCCATATTCATGAATTGCAGGTATTTTCTTTTGTAAATCTGATAAATACTGATAATACGGTGGCATTGGTATTTCTGCTTCCTCTAACATGATTGTTGAAAGATAATTTAGACTCGTCAATCCAATATCCTTCCCTTCTTCTTCTGTTGCGAAATTGCTCCACACAAAGAATGGTACTTTATATTTATCAAACTCTACATTTTCTGCCACTTCTTTATAAAACTCATCATTCAGATTAGGCTGATGATCCCCAAAGAATACAATTATAACATCTTCATCATAATTTCTAAAATAATCTATAAAGACAGGTAATGCTGCATCTGTTATATTAATCAACGAAAGATACTGATTCAAATCACTATATTCCTTTTCGGTAGTAGTAGCTTCTACTGTATTTCCAAACCCTTCATACACATAACCACCATGATTTTGCATCGTTATTCCATAAACAAATAGTGGTATATCTGATTCCTTTTCTTCAAACTTAGAAATGATCATTTCATAGAACTCTTCATCTGACACATAACTTCGTACCAATTTTTCCTGTTTAAAATCATCAATAGACAAGAATTCATCAAACCCGAAATTCTTATAAACTTTGCTACGATTCCACCCACTTGCTAAATACGGATGCATTGCAACCGTCTCATATCCTCGACTCTTTAGTAAACTAACAAGCGAATTATCCCCCCCCTTCACATACTGTTGATACGCAACTGAACCCGCAGGCATAAAAGCCATCGATGACCCTGTTAAAAATTCCCACTCTGAAACAGCCGTATTTCCACCAAAAACAGACGACAATGCATATCCGTGTATACTTTCTTTGCACAATTCATGAAAATTCGGCATAACCTCCTTAGAAGTTTCTATATCCCCCAATACGGAAAGGTCACTATATGCCTCGCTCATCACAACAATAATATTCGGCGTTCTATCCTCTACATTTTTTTCTTCTGTATAGTCGCTAAGAATTTTCTCTACACTTTCTGCCGTATACCCTTCTGGTTCTCTAACATTTAAATCTCTAACCTCTAATATCCACTCCAGAAAAACACCATTAGAAGTACATCCTTTGTTCGACCATGTTGCCACTTGATACTCCTGAATATTCGTTACTACAAAAATTGCAATAAAAAAAATCAATGGTATGCTTACAAATCTTATTTTTCCTATTTTTTCAGTAGCAAACGTTACTTTCCACAAGCACATAATATATCCGCAAAAAATTACAATTGCAAACACGAACATAGGATTCCATGACATTTTATAATTTCCTACAACACTTAATGCTGTACGGATAGAATATATGTCATTAACAGAAATTTGATTTCCACGAAATGCAATTACCAATGCATCCGCAAATCCTATCACAAACAATGCTATCGAACCAATTTTACATGTATAACTTAATCTATTAGAGATTGTCAGAATAATAAGAAATACGCATATTGTCAAAAGCCAATTAAAGAGCATCTTTTTTATTCCAAGATCATTAATAACACTGCCTGTTTCCAATTGCATTATTGTTAATGCAATAAATGAGGACACAGCAACAGCAACTATATCCAACCACTTCCACTTTATTTCTATTCTTATAAAAAATCCTAAAAACAACATAACCGGTAATGCTACTGCAAATTTCAAGGACAAATTCGTACTAAGCGCATAGCCTATACTTACTGCCATTGCAAGAATTGCACATATACCTTTTTTAATAGATATTTCGCATTTTATATTCATTATCTATACTACCTTTCTATAGCCAATATCAAACATACTATTTTCTACAATACTTTCTTTACCCAAATGTTTCAATTAATAGTATCACTATATATTTACACAGAAAACACCTGTCAAACATCGCATATGTATGACTAGGTGTTTTCCACATCGTTACATATTATTCTTTTGTCTTTTACATAACACTATTTGGATATGTCGCCTATTTTCTTTATTCCTTTACTTCCACATAAACAGTCTTGCTAACTGCCTTTCCGCGAGACTCTCCTGATATCGCTTGTGCTCCTTTGAAGTATACATCAACTACGATCTTGTATTTTCCTTGCTTCAAGGACTTATTCGCAAGCGTTACATATAAGCGACCATTGATATGTTGTACCTTTAAACCAGCCGGTACGCTCGTTGCCTCGATATCAGCAATACGAACACCTTCTGTAAGCTTCTCATAGAAATTGAAGTTTACCGTCTTTGCCGATGAAGACTTGTATATGGTCTCGTTTTCAGGTGTAATAACACTTGGCACACTCTGCTTTGGCGTAATTGAAATGTTTTGATATAATACATTTCCATCGCTCATAGTAACCTTCACCATACATGTAGTCTTAGATGTTGTTAATGCCGCATTGCTTCTTGCAAAAATAGTAAATGTATTGTCTTTACGTACACAATAGAACCTATTATCCGCTCTGTTCGCATCCTTATCATTAACCAGACTTACTTTCTGCACTACACTATTCATATTAGAAACAGTAATCGTTCCCTTTAATGTTGACTGACCACGATTAATCAAATCCAACTGTCCTGACATATTAATTGTTACTTTCGGTTCTGCCTGCTTCACAACAACACTTAAAGCTGATGTTGATAATGGTTGCTTTTTATTTTTCACAAGTTCTTCATCTAGCTTTTCATCCCATAACTGAGTCATGGTTAACCTATAGGTTCCATTCGGAACATCTATTCCGTCTCGTAAGGATACCTTCAATACACCACCTGCATATTCCACTTTGAAGGCTTCTGATGCCTGATGCCATACTGTTTTCTTATCTTCTACCGCTCTATACTTACAAGTATCTGATATTTTCCATTCGCCTTCCTTCAAGACAACATTGCTATGGCTAATCTTTACCTTTGTCTCTGCCTGTGTCTCTTTTACTGTCTTATTAATATTGAGAGTTGTCTTCTCGAAACCAATAGTAGGAACCGTAATTCCATTATATGCCTTTACCGAAATCGATACTTCAATCGGTGAACGCCATTCTTTCTTACTTATTAACACTTTTTCTGTGAATGTTGCACCCTGACTCCTTAGCTTCATAGAAGGATCTACAAATGATATCTTTGTCTTTCCATCCGCCTGACTCTCAACGTCAAATACCTGAGCTGTCGTTGATGGCTTTCTATTCGCTGTATACTCCTTCCAAATCTGTTTGTTACCGTCCATAAGGGTTATATAGATATTTCCACTGTGTTCTAACTGAATAGAAGGTACCTCTGCCTGTTTTACCACTGGCTTAACCGACTTGCAAGTAACACTAAGATTCGTTGCTATTGGCGTCTCATAGCCCTTTAGCTTTACATATAATACTCCTGATGTCGATGTCTTCTTCCAATCATCAAAAGCTACATCCTTAATCTTGGCATACCAATCCTTGCCATACTTAAATACATCCAACTCTTCTGCCATCATCATTCCAGGCGCAATTGATACACTTTCTATGGTTTCCTTTGTATCGATTGGAATCTTGACAGCTTCACCTCTTATAAAGGTATTTAATGTAATCTTAGCAGGGTTTAACTTCGGAACCGTACTTGTTATGCTAAATGTGGCATCCAAGCTTGCCGTTGTTGTTTCCTTCTCTTCCACATAGCCTGGCTCCTCATTTTCTGTTCCCAATAAGGTTCTCTTTACTTTAAGTGAAATCGTATATGTTCCATCCACCACATTATCCATCTCACTCGCCAACATATACAAACGATAAGTATTGTCGCCAATCTCTCTAATCGCAAATTTCTTAGCAGGTAACGTTTCGATTTTATTCGACGCTTTCATCTTAACCTTGGCAGATTCTACAGAAACGGATGTAATCTCTGTTCCATCGGAGCCAAGCAATATAAAGTCCTTATCACTTGCCAAGCTTTCTTTCTTATCTACCTGATCTTGTAGCATAACAATTTCTGCATTACGATTTATTGTTCCCAAATCCTTTGACGCTAAGATTGGTTTTGCAGAATATGCCACAAACGGTATACTTCTCGTATATTGTTTCTGATCCTGTGCTTTTATATCAATGCTAAATCTTCCAGCCTGTTGTACGGTTACTACAGCTTCCCATACCTGATACTTGTTATTATTACTATCTGTAAATGTCTTTATCGTCTGACTTGTAACATTTGCCAAAGCTGTATCAGAGCTTGTAAATGTCAGTTGCGCATTCGCAATCTTCTCATTCATAACACCATAAGAAATTACTCTCAATGCAAACTGCTGACCGTTCTTGCTAAATACCATACCAGCTCCACGATCTGTTAAGGTAGTTCCACCCATATTATATACATCTTTTGCACTAGCAGTGGCTGTTGCATAATAAGAAACATCCATTCGTTCAATCTGTTCTTTTGTGCAAACCGTTACCTTCGTCGTAACTTTTCTCTTATCCGGGTCATCTTTCAAGGTTGCTGTTATTGTAACCTGATTATTCGTATCTGTAATCTTTCCATTCGATAGTGCATTTGCATACGCCACACCTTGTTCATCCACATATACCATATCCGGGTTGGAACTCTCATAGCTGAACAACTTTGAATCCACTTTTTTCTTCTTTGCATCTACAAATTCTAATTGTACACTATCGTTACTATTATACTTTGCCTGCTGTAACAGATAGGTACTTTCTTTGGCAACGACTGTACCGCGTGCAACCGGATAAATCGTTACCTTGCAAGTCGCTGTTATCGCATAATCTGCACATAAGGTAACTGTTACTGTTCCATACTTATGCGGTGTTAACACTACCTGTCCATCTTTTACCGTTGCTGTTGCAATCTCCGCATCCGAAGTAAATGCTTCATATTCTACCTCAGAATATCCCTTTGCATAAGTAGTTGTAAATGTCAGATTATGTTCCTCTTTCCCAACAACCTCCAACGCTGTCTTATCGAACTTAACAGCAGTCACTTTCTTCGGCTGTACTTGTACGATTACGCTTCCTGCTACTGTATTCTCATCCTCTGCATAAGATTTTCTTGTACACGTAATAACTGCAAACATGCCTTCTGTTGCCTTTGCTTTCGCTGTTACCCTACCATTTGCATCTACGGTAAAGTAATCTGCTACAGCACCTTCTATCGATGCTCCATCTACCGTCCTTATTTCTGAAACCGCCCATGTTACATTCTTATTTACTGTTGTTGCCGGCACGAATACAGGTTTCAGTGCTACCACAACTGCCTGATTTACTGCTTTTGACACACCATAAACTGATCTGTCAAATACAATATCCGTTGGTCTTTGCTCTACGGTAATAGCATAATCCGCCTTGATATTGCTTCCATTCATGACATACGCTGTAATCGTAGCCCTTCCACCCTTATGCGCAGTTACTTTACCATTTTCATCGACCGTTGCAATCTCGGTATCAGAAGAAACATAACCGATTGGCATTAATGACGTATTAAGCGGATTCCCACTTCTGTCTTTCAAATCGATTCCTAACTGTTGACTCGTTTCACTTTGCATCTTATTTTGTCCGGTTATCTTTATAGAGCTTGCCTGAACAGCCGACTTTTTAACTTTAACTTTGATTTCCTTTTTTACGATAGCAGTGTTATTCGTATCACCAACCGTAATCGTTATCGTTTGTTCTTTATCTGTTTCCTTGATTGCAGAAAACTTAAAGGTTCCACTTGGTTTTCCCTTGGTCCAATTGCTGTCTATTTTAATATGTTTCGCATCGCTTGCTTTTATCGATATTGTATTTAAGCAATCTATAGATGCATCAGCCGGTAATACCTTAAATGCAATCTCTGGTTGTGTACCCTCTATTACTTCCATCGTGTCTAATGGTAATTCTATCGACTCAATGGCTTTTTTCACCGTCACCTGAATCGTCTTCACATTACCATTTTCTACTCCAATGACAGAAATAGCTGCTTTGCCCGGCTTATGAGCCGTAATCTGTCCATTTTCATCGACTGTGGCAATTTCTTCATTAGAAGAACGATATTCAAATGTCATATCTGACGGTAACACTACCTGATAGCTTCTTTTATTCTTAATCTTATCAGGCAGATTCTCATTACAATATAAGGTTATCTTAGAATCTTCCACATCAAAGGTTCTTTCTCCCGGCAATACAATTACCGTTATCTTCTCTTCCAAGCCGTTGTCTGCTGTTGCAGTAATATTGGTACGCCCAATTCCAACTGCTGTCACTACTCCATTTTCATCAACGGTTGCAACAGATTTATCTGAAATTTCCCAGCTAATCTGTTTATTGGTAGCATTCGCCGGACTTACCTTGGCACTTACTGTTGCAGTAGAATAAACCTCATCTCCTAAATAGAGAATCATCGGAAGCTCTTTTGTCTCTACTTCCTCGCCTTTTTTTCTCCATGCTACCGATACTTCGATATCACTTACCGGAATGAGACCCTCGCTAGTGTCTACTTGCGTTCTCTCTTCTACCACCTCAACTATTAATTCAACCGTTTGCATTCCAACTGTTACATGAACTTTTGTCGTTCCTAACACTCCCTGTGATTTCAATGTTAACACCTGTTCATTCAATTCACATTTCACAAGCTCAGGATTGTCAATTTCATATTCTATCTTGTCTGAAGTATCAACCTTAATCTCTACGTCAACACTGTCATTCTTTTCCAACAGCTGAACCTTATAGTCGCTTAATTCAAGATCCGTAATCGGAAGCTTGACACGTACCTTACATTCTGCCTTCATGCCTCCTGCTGATACGCTAATGATTGCATTCCCTTCACTCTTTGCAATGATACGTGCAACATGTGCATCTTGCTTATCTGCTACCACGATAGCAACATTTTCATCACTGCTACTCCACTGATAGTCTACCGAATCCGTTGTATCTACCGGCTCTAATCGTACTGATACGGTAGCATCCTCTCCCTTGGCAAGCTCCAATTGGTCTGTACTAAGTACAAGCCCTTCTAAAGGTAAGCTAACGGTTACTTCACAAGTTGCTGTCTTATTCCCTGCCATAGCTGTAATAACTGTCGTTCCTGCTCCTACCGCAATAACCTTACCTGCTTCTACAGTCGCAACCTTTTCATTACTACTTGTCCATGTAACCTTGTACATTCCTTCTGCAAAGCTAGGCGCATAACTAACAGACAATACTTCTTTCTCACCTTTTTCCATGGCAAGTTCTGACTTATTTAATACTATTTGCTGTAAATCTACACGATTGCTTACAACTTCTGAAAAAGGTCCTTGACTCTCTACCTTTCCATCCGAAGTCACTACAGCACAAATCTTATAATAATAAACTTTACCGTTTTCGCAGCTAGTGTCTAAAAATGCTCCTACATTACTCGTCGTCTCAATAATCTTATTATCCAGAACACAAAAATCAGCATCTGTATTGCTCTTTCTATAGATCTGATATTCTGTATAACCTTCGACGGTTTCCCAAAGAATCATTGCTGTCGTTGCCGTTTTCTTTATCACAGATACCTGTGAAGGTGCTGTAGCTGCTGCCCTCATCGAAAACGATGCAGTCTGCGGCAACTGTTCTACCATTTCCTCGGTTGTTATTTCCGTTTCTTCCTCTGTCTCATCTTCAACCGTTTCATCTGTAGCAGCTTCGCTTGTACTCTCCTGCGTTACTTCTTCCGACTGTTCCGATTCATCCGTTGTCTCTACTTCTAAAGATTCCTCTTCTGTTGTCGGCATCTGCGACTCTGTCGAAACCGCCTCCGAAGTAGCCACTTCCGCCTCTGATTGTTGCGTGTTCTGGCTCTCCGCCTGCACGGTCTCCTCTTTTTCCTCGATTTCAACCGTTTCTATTTCTGCAATTTCTTCCTGTTCTACTTCTTCCACGGCTTCTACCTGTTGTAGTTCCGTCGAAATCTCTGTAGCAAAAACAGGTATACTGCTCTCTATCATCAGTATACCTGCTAAAAATATTCCGAATATGCGGCCAAAAAGATAACGTTTCATTCCTTTTCCCCCTAACTCTTCCATTGTGTAAAACTAAACTACTATTCACATTTTACCTCAATAAGAAAGTTCCGTAAAGGGATTATGGAAACAAACTACATTATTCTTTCTTAATGCTCCCTTTCGCTTCTCTTCCCAAGAAAAGGATACTGGTTATCTTACACTTTCCTAGTACTATGCATAACCAGTAAGCGAGTACTGTTAATCCAATAGACAGCCCCACTACATATCCTGCTCGAATCAAATATCTATATGACTCTGAAATTCTACAATACTCCTTAATCACAAAGTAGAATACAATTCCGGTAGACAGATATATCCCGATTGATACCTTTCCAATATTCTCAATCCATGTAAATCTATATCTACTTGACATTACCCAAAAAACAAAGCATATCAAAAGGCTTCCCGTAGTTCCTGTTATTAGTTCAACATCAGGTGCTATCACCATTGATGCAATGTATGCAATACACAACCCCAAAAATACGATAAGCTTATGTTTTACTTCCTGTAGTTTCTCCAACACTTTATATTGATTCAGTATCAGACCTAATATAAAAAATGGCATTAAGCGTTTTGCCCCTCCTATATTAGCAACTCGCGGAATAAAATAATTGCATACTAATATCATTAAATATCCTATCATATTTCCTTTAAATAAGAATTTAGCACACAATCCAACTAAAGAACAATAAAAAACCGCCCACAAAAACCAATTCGAATATACGGTATAATATAGATATCCATATACGCTTACAGGACTCCAACTATTTACAACAACATCAATAAGATATGTCACCATTCCCCATGCCATACAAGGAATCATAATCCCTTTTAACTTGGCGAGAAGTCCCTTTACAAATGAGTACTTTGATAATGAATACCAAAATAAATATCCCTAAAGATATATCCATCATGCGAAGCATACTGAATGCAATGTCCCAAAACCATTAAATATATGGCAACTCCCTTAACACTATCTACCCAATGTTCTCTCATCGTTTCACCCTATCCTCTGTATTTCAATAGCATCCTTTTTCCACAACATTCACTATTTCCAATAGCATCCCATCTCAACAGTACTACCATTTTGGGGTTTCTCTGAATCAGCTGGATATACCCAATATTCATTAAACCATGTTGCAATCTTAGATGGATAATTTTCTTCCCACCTTTTTCCTTTAATTCCAAATAAAAGTTGCGTTGCTCCTCCTAAATGAACTGCTTGTTTTCCTGCCTGTTTCAGCATAGCAGCTAACGGCATACCATATGCACCACAACCAATAATTGCGACATCAAATTCTATCTTTAACGCTTCTTGATACATATATTCCAAAGCTTCAAACCAAGTAGAAAATCTCTCATCACGCTCTCCACATAACGTTTGTACAGCCTTTAAAGTCTTCAGTTCAAACCTTGGCAATATCTCTGTTCCTGGGAAAAGTTTCTTCCGCTTCTTATATTGTGCAATAATAGTATCTTCAAATGGATGTATAACCAATACTTTCTTGCCTTTTAGTGCCGCTGTCCATGGTCTTCCACTATACAACCAAGGTTCTAATCTAAACAAAAACGTGAGCTTTGCATCCGGATTGTACTCTTCTAAAACAAAATCTTCCATATTTAAATGCCACATGGCAATCAAATCTGCCTGCTTTGCCGCATCCAATATACAATCTGTAAATCTATCTAAATACTGATAATCCACCGGAAAGAAACCTGAATCCTTTCCTAAACGTGTAAACCATTTATCTAAATATTCATCCGCTTCTTTTGAATGCCCTACAATCTTAGTTTTCAGATTTCCTACTACCGTTTGAAGTTCTGTATTTCCAAATCTACATGCTAAAAACGGCTTACCATCCATTATCTTACTATAAATGTAATCATTTGTTTTCTTGGATGACATTACCCATTTATGGGCATAATGAGGCATTACCGGTTCTCTGTGAAAATATTTCACAATTCCATGCCTTCTTAAACATTTGTTAAAATAAAAATCTCGAAACTTCCAACGATTTTCATAGAATTTCCATTTTTTCTTTAATTCATTGGTATGCATAATATTTTCTCTTACTTTCCACTATTTTCATATACGGCAACAGCACAAAAATCATAATTTCGTATTGTAAATCCATTTTCCTTGAATCTATCAATTTCATCCTCACAGATGATATAAATATCATCATAATTCAAAGTATCCACATCCCATAAAAAATATCCGAATTGTTTCGCACTAATCCATTTAGCCGGATAATTACGCCATTCTACTGTCTCAATAAACTCGTCTGTTGGATACTCTTGATAAAACAACACCTGTGGATGTCTTAATCTTCCCGTTATGCGAATTATATTCTTTTCATTTGTTTCTTTCAATGAAACCGCATACTCTAACGCATCATCTGCCCCGGCCAATTGCATCTCTCTAATACTTTCTTGATAACCAGTAAAATAATATATCTGAAATGCCATAAAACTAATCAAATACAATGCTACTATACTTCGCTTACACCATACATGCGAAATCTTTGTATAAAAAGAATAAATTCCTACTACTAACACGATAAGCACTGACATATTCATGCAATTTGCCCGATAAATACTCATAGATCTGATTAATCCTATTGCCGTGCATATTATAATCCAAAATATTATAAAAACTTCATAGCCAAACCTATTATTTCTTGCATTATCTATTACTCTTTTTACAATAACACAGGCACCTAAGATAATAAACGGCAACGAAAACAAATAATATAAGCCAAAATATGGCGTTCCATTCATCAAATTATAATCATATTGTTTGATATATATTCTTAAAAAATCTCTTATATTCGTTACAACATTTGCTAGTGTTAATTCATCACTTCGGAATTCAACTAGTTGAGGAATAGAAATGTAAGGTGTTCTGATTTCCGATAATATCCCCATATTTATCAATACAAATAACATCAGTGGCAACGCCACTATTCCTAACACAATCACCGCACTAACACTATATTTTGATACTCTTATCTTTTTATGCTTTAAACAATAAATAATAGATAATATCAAAAACACTGGAACAAATATCCACATTAGCGCATAACAATATAAAGACAATCCCCAAAAAAAGGAGGAAATAATAAAATACTTATCTTTTTCTAATCCTAATACAAAGAAATACATTCCTAACAGAATAAATGCTGGTGCAAAATTTGCATCGAGTCCCCATCTACTCATCATAATGTGCCACGGACATATTGCCAGCATTAGCCCTGCCCATATTGCCATTTCTTTATTTGCAACCTTCTTAATTAATAAATATAATATAATTACAGATAGACATCCCATTATCATCTGTGGAAGTCTTATCGTAACCATGTTCAATCCCCAAATAGCAATAAATGGCATCATCATATACGATTCTAATGCACTCATTCCACTTCCCCATACAGTAAGATATACAGGATTCACATATCCCCATGAATCAGTTCCATACATAAGCATAGAATATGCCTCATATGCAGCATAAGCCTCATCTACATGAATACCAACAGGATATACTCCAAGTAGAACTGCTCTGCTAAGTATTGCTATTATTATAATACCTACTAACTTTATATCTATTTTCTTTATATAATTCATACTCTTCCTCTATAACGTCGTATACTTCTACTTATTATTCAAACCTTCCATTCTTAACCCCTTAAATTTGTTGACAATTTTTGTCATTCCCTTACCTAATACACTTCTCTTCCATCGAAGTTCTAATATACTTCCCACATTCATTCTATGCGAATCAATAACCTGTGGAAAAGTACTTCTTTCTTCTACTTCTGACTCATAAAAATTTATCATTCCAAATTGTGAAGGATCTCGAAATCTTTTTAGTTTATACTTTTTCGACATTAGTGACCATACCGATTGGTCATGACGATGTGCAATAAATTCCTCATAATTAGTAACGCCCTGAGTATTATCCAATTCTGTAATAATTCTAGGATCTTGCGCATATTCCAAATCCTGGGCAAGAAACTTTTCTACAAAAGGCGATTTTTTCATTACAACATATCCGCCAATAGACTGCGGAGTATCTGTAAATTCTTCCAAATCACATCCCATTAGTATAAAAGTATCTCGTTTTGTATACTTTTTTTCAAGCATATCCTTCTCAAGAGAGAATATCATTAAATCAACTTGCTCTTTCTCCATACACTCAATAAGATATTGAATCTTATTGACATATATAGCCCCCGAATCCGTATATATTAAATAGTCATCTTCTCCTAACTCTTTATAGGCTTTATTCAAAAAATAGGGTTTCCACAGATAGTATCCGTTCCCACGCTTTGCATCAAGAATTTCTTTGTTTTTCTCTCGAAATTTCTCATCAATATCAGCAGGTCCATATTCTATAACCTTATCGGCTCCCCATTTTTTTGCAGTTTTACTATTTAACCTTTGAGCTTTTTTAAATCCATTATCAGCATAATTTATTGCAATAATCACAAAATTGTCCCACCTTTTATTCCTATATGCTCAATTCTTCTAACATTTCCAACAATAGCATCCATATTATAATGCTACCACCTGTTGTGGTCAAGCATTTTCGTTTTAAGCGTCAAACAATGCACTCACATACAAATTAACGCCACAATCATTTTTGTGGCGTATCTTTTCTACATTCATCCTCTGTTTCTTTACCTATATTTGTTTCGCGAGCAAAATAAATTGGTCGATTTTTAACCTCCATATAAATTCTCGCCATATATTCACCTATCATACCAAGAATAGTTATAATAACTCCACCTAAAAACAGCATTAAAATCATTATAGATGCATACCCCGTTCTTTCGGTATTCGCCGTTTTCAGTGCTCCCATACCTATATAAATTGCCATCAGAATAGATATTAATACAATTAGCATGCCAAAATAAACAACACCTCTTAAAGGAGTCGCCGCAAATGCTATAAATCCTGTATAAGCATATCGAAGTAATCCCCAAAAGTTCCATGTCGTACTTCCGGCTACTCTTTCCACATTTTCATATTCTATCCATTTATTTTTAAATCCAACCCATGAATAGATTCCCTTAGTAAATCGTTCTCGTTCAGTCATGGACACAATTGCTTCCACAACATTACGCCTCATTAGACGATAATCTGTACTTCCAGGTACTAAGTCCATTACTGTTATTCGATTAATAATATGATAGAATGCTTTTGAAAACATGCTTCTAATAATAGGTTCCCCCTTTCGAGAAACCCTTCTAGCAGATGCACAATCATAGCCTTCTTCTTCAATTGCTACTATCATCTGTTTTAATAATTCAGGGGGATGCTGCAAATCCGCATCAAGAAGTGCCACATAATCACCTGTACACTTTGACAGCCCTGCATATATTGCTGACTCTTTACCAAAATTACGTGATAAAGATATGTACTGCACCTTTCCTTGATTTGAAGAAACAACCACTTTCTTAATTTCTTCTAAAGTACAATCTTTGCTTCCATCATCAATATAAGTAATGATAAAATCAAAACCCGGTAATTCTTGAAACACCTGACATATTCGTTTGTAAAATAAACCTATACATTCTTCCTCATTATAACAAGGTACTATAAGCTCTATTGTCTTCATCTCATTTTCCTCAATGTATCTTTCATCTTTTCACATAGCAAGCCTCTTAAATATCAAATAAAATAATAACTAACACTTTCTCTATATTTCTTTCATCATAAAATTAACCAATTCTTCCGTTATCAAACCAAGCAATATATCTTTTCACTATATGCAATGCAAATTAATTCATAATGCAATTGTCATATTAATTTTGGGGTTAAATATAATCGACAATCATGTTAAAATTTTATATTGATGATTCTATACTATTTTTCTCTTCTTTACTTTGGCTCAATGCTTACAAAACTCTTACCATTTATCATACATATTTTAAAGGCAAAAACTTATCTTCCACACTAAACTATCATTTCAACAATAAATTCTGTATCTTTACTATAAGCGTAGGATTTTTTTGAAGAACACCCCCCTTAAAATATGCCCATGCTAATTCAAAGTTACTCATCTGTTTTCTTTTTGAAAAATCTATCTTAATATTATTTCTTTTACATACCTTAATACCACTATCCATCCATTTTCCTCTACGTACCCCCTCTTCATAAGGAAATGCGTAATCCTTTGGCGCTAATATTGGATGCTCATAATCTTTTATGTGAATAGAACCTTTTCTTTCAAAATCCCAAGGAGACCATTCTTTTTTCGCCCTAGTTTTCAAAAATTCCACATTCCAAATACCAACTTGAGTAGATATAGAATACGCTGTACCTGGTTCATAATAATTATATTTATTATCTTTTGCAAATTCTTTACCAGTAATAATTGATGATTCAACAAGGCGAATATTGGCAGCACTATATTTCCTTGCAACTTGTATATATTTATCAATATCTTCATTTTTTACATAGTCACATAAAAGATAATCATCCATCCATAACATCACATATTCTGTTCCTGCACACTCTATTCCCGCCATAATCATCTCATACCATGTGCTATCCAATGTCACGATATCATCAAAACCATATTGGGCCTTTTCACCCTCGTATTTATCGGTTAGAAGTATCACTTTATATTTACAATTATCCCAATATTTCTTCAACAGTTTCATAAAAATCAACCACATATCTGAATTTTTCCAACAAGAATATATTATAATTGCAAGTTCTTTACTCTTATTCATTATTCATTCCTCAGCTTTCTTACTGTTTTCATACATATGCATATAATTAATAAATACTAACCCCCATGCCATAAACGCAATAAACCAAACAAACAAGAAAATAGACTCTTGTAACATCCCTACTCCTATAACCTCTGCTATACTCCCCAGCACTAAAGACAATGACATTATTTTTGTTTTTTTATTAGCCATGGCATAATTGGCAATAAGATTTAATATACTTAAAGGTAGAACATAGACCGATAATGGAAATAAAAATTTTTTACATTCTGCAAACTCTCTTCCTAACAACAAGGTAATGCTTATATCTCCCAACAAATTTATCATAACTACTATTATAATTCCAATTCCGATGTTATAAATTATTGACTTTTTCAATATTGCAAACTTTTCACTTTCTGTTTTTTCTTCCGCAGAAACCATCGGAAACATAACTACAACAAATGATCCAGTAAAATATGTTATTATTTTTCCTAACATAAGTGCAGCAGTATAATATCCCGCCTCTGTATCAAAGTAATGCTTCACTAGCAAAGTATCTATATTGCTAAATAGCAATAAACCTACATTAGTTACAAACAAGCTAATTAAATAACTCCATAACGCCTTAGTAGATATATTTGTTTTTCTTTTGTCGTATTTATCTAATTTTTTTTTTAAAAAAACAATACCTATAAAATACGAAATAATTGTTCCTAATAGCCAAATAACTAAAATTGTCACAATTTTTCCTTCCATAATTGTAGCAAAAAGAACTGCAACAATCTTGAAAAAAGGACCAATCATCCCGAATATTCCATATAAAACAAACGCCTGCATTCCTTGTAATCCACCAACAAATATAGAAGAAAACAAAGAAATTCCCGCTAACACAATCGCAGTTATTATTATATTGGAATCACCCATATGAAGCCATTTTGATATTAAGTCCCGAAATAACATCAGCACAAGTATAAACAAAACAGCTCCTATTATCAAAACTTTTGCAACTTCATTTAAAAATTTTTTTATTTTACCATATTCATCTTTTGCTGCAAACTCTGCTGTATATTTCGTTATTAAACAGCTTGTAACCATAGTAGGCAAAACCAATATGTTAAACAATGCTATCACTGCATTTAAATCAGCAAATAGTGTTGCATCATGTAACAAATGCCCCGCTAAAGACTGAAATATAACTCCCATCACATTGGCTACCATGGCTAATATAAATACAATAAGACTCTTCACCTCAAATTCACGATCGCTATTTCCCATACATATATTCTTTCCCTTTAATCTTCAATATCTTTTTTATCAGTTCCACTCCAACCATCACTACTGTATAATATGTATAAAAAAAGTGTAATAATAAACTTGGTTTTCTATATTGAACAACCATTCTTATTGAATCTGCAAATGGTATAATTAATGTTGCTGCATATAATATGAATATCACCTTCCTATTCCTCAACTTATTACTTTTTCCTGCCCTTACACTGTAACCAGATTGTTCAACTTCATTCAAATTTGTATTAATTTTAAAACGAAGCTTTTTCAAATATGCTCTAAATCCAGCTACCGAATAATGTATAATATTATCTTCCGGAATACATCCAACATATTGTGTCTCACTAACCATATTATAAAATATTGATGTGGCAAATTCCTGTGTATAGTAATCTTTACCGAATAATTCTTTCGCTTTATGAATATCAATTGTTGTAGTTCCACCATCACCAATTGGAATTATATCATTTTTTTCATAGTAATATATATTGCCTGTTTTAGTAGTTTTTACCATGTTCTTTCTATTACTTATTATTCTTGAATCCGATAAATTATATACAACATAACTAAAAGGATCACCAAACCAATTTATATACGAACACGCAATTCCACAATTTTTGCCTGGGATATACTTATCCAATATCAAAGAATATACATGAGGATTTGATTCAAAAAAATCTTTTCTTCTTCTCAACTGACTCTTATCTGTTAGTACTTCATCCGAATCTTCCATAACAATCCAACGCCCACTCGCCACCGCAAATCCTATACGCTTTGCATATTCTGGAAACCTTTTAGGATTCTCCAAAATAGTCGCTCCATATTTTCTAGCAATATCTAATGTTCTATCTGTTGACCCACCATCAATTACCAATACCTCTATAGATTCTTCAGGTAAATCTTGTTCTCTTATTGATTTTAATGCCATCTCTATTGTATCTTCTGAGTTATATGTTGGCATAATAATTGAAAATAATACCTCATTTTTCAAACACATCGCTCCATTTCATAAAACTTGGCTTAATAAATTGAATAACTTTATGACTACAAACAATTAGCTTATTATAAGTCAAATAACTACTAATATTATCCTCTTAACGCCCTCTTACATAGTTATCTGCAATATTGAAAACCATTCTATCTAAACTCTTCCATCATTTCCAAACAAATATTCTGCGATAATCTTCGAAGGGCTTTCTGTTCCTACTACTGGCGGTATCTTATATTTTTCATATTCATCCACAAAATCTGCAATCATTTTCACCTCACCACCAAAAAGTATAGCATTTTGTCCAATCCCTTCATTACGCTCTGTAGTCTTTCGCATAATCAAACAAGGTTTTCCCATATAATGCAATTCCTCCTGATTACTTCCACCATCCGTTATAACAAATTGAGAACAAGCTAGCAATTTCATAAAGTCAAAATAATCTACTCTTGGCATTAAAATGCAATTTTTATCTTTTTTCAAATCATTAAGCAGATTCATCTCTATCAAAGTTTTTTCTGTAATCTTGTGAAGGATAAATACACATTTCATCTGTTTGCTTACATCCCTTATTTGCTCTAATACGTCCTGCACGAAATATTTATTCATCAAATTTTCTTGCCTATGCATAACAAACACAAAGTATTTCTGTTCTAAGACATCTACAACCTTGTCTGTTTGAATCGGTAAATTCCTTGACTCCGAAAGGCTGTCCAAAATCGTATTATATTCTGTATTTATAACTTTACCCTTAACTCCTACAAGGTTTTTCTCTGCTATTGCTCCCGGTGCAAAATGAACTCTTGCAATTTTACTTGTTATTAGCCGATCAATTTCCTCCGGAAATGGATTAAATAAATGGTGTGAACGTAATCCTGCTTCCACATGGCAAATCTGCATTCCAAGCCTTTTCCCAATCATTGCCCCCATCATAGTAGATACTGTATCACCATGAACCACCAATTTTTCTCCACTCAGCCTGTAATCTTTAAATTTTCCCTGTATCGCGGGAATAGCTTTTCTTTTTGTATCAAAAAACCATTTTAATAAACCTAAGGCACTTTTTACAATATCCTTTTCCTTTGACAATTCAAAAAATTCTCCATTCAGTTGAATATGTTTCATAATCCTACTTTTATTTAATTCATTTTGTCCTGATGCAATAATGTGACATATACTTCCACGATTTTGGCATTCTGTAATTACAGGAAACACCTTTATAAGCTCTGCTTCTGTTCCTATAAAAAAATATATTTGTTTCATTTGCTTCTCTTCCCTTTATCTAAATTGATTATATGCTTACTTGTAAACTAATTCTCCTGCAAAAAGACTATTTCATATATCACTTGTCATATTCTCTATCTACTTTTCAATTTTATACGTCATCTTATCCAGCTTATTTATATCACCTTTTATACAATAGTTTACAACTTGATTTTGTGGAACTAATACATTGTATATTTTAAAATCTTTTTCACATTCTAACAACTCCATTTCAATCCCTGTTCCCTCTAATTCTAAGTCTAAATTCTCTAAATCTTCCCCCGTCAAATTAAATATGTATTGGTTAGCATCCATAAAAACTGCACCTTCTTGGCTAACTGTAAGTTCATACATTCCACCGCATAATGTTCTAATAGCAATCCTATGTATCGTTGTGTATTCTTCCTCAGAAAAGCGTCCAACTTTCAGCTCAACAATAGTATTTTTTTTACTTATTATATCAATGTATATCTTGGTATCACTAATTTTATTAATAGTAAAATTTTGCAAATCTACATTTTCTAACAACTCAAGTTGGAAGTTTTTACTATTCCCTACATCCATAACAATTCTGCTTATTCCTAGCGGAATATCTAGTTTATATTGTATTGTATCTGTCAATTCATAGTCACCATTCTCCTCCCAACACTCCATTACAACAGCATCATTTTTTGTAATGTCATACTGCAAATTTTCTCCTAGCCTAACAACTAAAACATCTTCAAGCCATAAAAAACATTTATTACTTGGATAAGCATCAAGATTTAAAATTTCTTCTACATCATAAAACAGATTCATTTTTTCAAAAGTCTCTAAACATTCATCCAATCCAAAACGATAATCCTGTCCATTTATTATATTCATATCAACTCCGATTCGTTGCTGAATATAATAAATAAACGGAATACTATATGTTAATGAACTTGTACCATCTATTCCTGATAAATCATCAAGCATTTGATAGCCCTTTTGCTTATTTCCAATCTTGCTAAATCCCACAAAAGCCACTTTCGTTTTTCCTGGAATATAACCATCAATGCTCTCTATACGGCTTACCACCCTATTAACATACTGAATACCCGTTTCATAATTTGCATATTGTTTTATATAACTGATATTAGCAAGTTTTCCGCCCTCTATTATCGTTACTGCACTGACCACTAAAATAACTATCCTATACCCTTTTTCAATCCAATCTTGTTTGATCATGTTATGCTCGAGAATCATATTTAATAAATGTATTGACATAAGCCAAGGAGTAATAAAAGAAAATGTCATCAGATAATGGCACGTCGTAACAACTGCCAGCATATTCATAGCTAACGGAATAAACATAATGTCAATTATAACAATAATCAACTTTGTAATTTCTTTATAAATACCTGTTGAAAAAATTACATAAATTAACCCTAAAGTTGAAACAAAAAACATAGTTAAAAATGAATAATAAACAATTGGTATTCCCTGAAAAAAACTAATGTTACCTTCTGGTGAAAAGAATAAAAACACCTCATCTATAGCATTTCTTAATAATTCTCCAAAAGAATCCATTTCAATTGAAGCAGCTTCTTCTACTCTATTCTGTAAAGTTGCATTACCAACCTCAGCTATTTTTATGCTAGCAACCAACGACAATATCATTGCCCCCAGTGTAATGGCCGCCATCTCAATTTGTCGCAGAAAATACTTTCGTTTCTCAATAATAACACATCGCAAAGAATATAACAAAAAAAGAGCAATTGTCACATTTAAATAAGATGCATATACATTAGCAGTTATTAATATCAAGATAAAACTCCACAGAGTTCCAAACCTCACATTATCATATACATAAACAGCCAAACAAGATGTCATAAGTGCAAACGCAAAAACATATCCTGTATAATGATTTGAAGAAATGGCCGTTGGCGACGTAATAAATAATCCGGCAACCAAATATTCTAATACTCTATTTTTTATATGTAAGCTTTCACAAGTCCCCCAAATTGCCACAGAATAGAAAAGTAATGTTAACACACCATCCAACCATGGTATTCTCACATTATAAAAAAGTTCATTCAACAATGGCTGAAAAATTCTTGCTCCTTCAGCTGCTCCAAAAAAATCTCCAATCCACCACAACCCGGCCGCATCATGTCCAGAAAATATATTTGCATAACAAAATCCATGTGTTATTAACCCTATTATTAATGTTGCCCAAAATATCCCTTTGTAATTCGCTATTTTTTCTTTCATATTTTCGCCATTCCCTTCATTTCATTCTGATACAAACAAATGTAACATAATCGCCCAGTTCTCCATTTATATTGTTATCAAAAACAACTAATTTGCAATTACTACTATTTCTAAGTTATGATTGCAATTTTTTTCACTAACAGTATAATACTATTGTAACAAATTATAATCAACTAATATTTTATGGTAACATTTACGGGGGCTCTTTTCATGAAAAATAAACGCAAATATCTACTATATGTCATTCTTTATCTATTTATTATTATGCCTATAGTAATTCGCTTCAGTTTAGATAAGCAAGCTGCTTTTGGTGGTTGGGATGCTGTTAACCAAATGTACCCAACCGCTTTATATATCAAAAGATGCTTCACAGAGTTTTTATCTAATCTATCTCACGGACAATTTAGTTTTCCAATGTTTGGATATACTTTGGGACTAGGGGAAGATATTATAGCTACTCTTAATTACTATGGTTTTGGTGATCCTTTTTATCTTCTTTTTCTATTTTTTGAAGATAATATGCTACCATATGTTTATACTGCTATATTTTATTTCAAAATCCTATTAGGCGGGCTATCTTTTATTCTTGTAGCTTTTGAAATTGATAATTCAAAGAACGACAATGCATATATTTTTGGAGCACTCATATACTCTTTTACGGGTTTTACGCTACATTGTAATATGTTCATCATTTTTACTCATGCAATGTACTGTATTCCATTAGTAATATATGGTGCCGAAAAGAACATTAAAGCTACACAAAAGGGCATATTAACACTTTCTACTTTTCTTTTTGCTCTTTCTGGTTTTTTCTTTTTATATGTAGGCTCTATTACTCTTGCTGTTTATGTCCTTTACAAACTTGCTTCGCAAAGAATCTCCCTAAAGAAGTCTTTACACACCATTGGGAATCTGCTTATTGAATACCTTTTAGGAATTGGAATGTCCTGTGTGTTTTTTCTTCCTGTATTATACAGCTTTTTTACCAGTAACAGAACTAATGTTTCTAATATAAATATTTCTTTATTTTCAAAAGAACTATTCATAAATTTATTTAAAAATATATTTATACCGCAGTATAACAGTAGCTTTCAAGTTTTATCCTTAGTCAGTGTTGGTGTCATATGCCTTTTAGTGCTTTTTACCTCTCATTCTTATAAAAAGCATAGATATAACCTTATAATACTACTTTTATTAACGTCAATGCCGGTTATCAATCGAATTATGTCTGGTTTTTTTGGCTCATATGATCGTTGGGTTATTGTAGTTATTTTTTATATTGCTTTTCTTGCAGTACAGATTTATGATGAACTTTTTCATTTAAAATCCATTCAAACAGTAGCAATTACATTTCCTCTTATACTTCTTATATATATTGGAAGAAGTTGCGAATTGCTTGACAACAGAAGATATTATATCACTCTTGTATCATACACAATAATATGGTTTACATTAGTAATTGTTATTCCTCTCCTAAATAAATTGAAATATTCATATACAAAACAACTTATACAACTTCTTTTTTTAGTTGTTTGTACATACTCCATACATATCTGCTGGAAAGAAAACTATCTTGATAAGCCTATAGATTCTGTTCAACAAAGAGAAGTTATAAGCGAACTTATCAACGATAAAGATTTTTTCAGAGTTGATAATGCTGTAACTTATTTAGAACCAGGTACTTATCCAAACATAGCCTTTCTGCAAAATTACAATGGAATATCTAATTATTACAGTATTTCAAATAGTTATTTTACAAATACTATGCAACAATGGAATGTTTCCCCTCATATAACCAGCAAAATCACTAATCGTGGTTTGGATAATCGAGCTACTTTAGAAACTTTATGTGGTGTAAAATACATGGTTGTTCCTAGTAACGAAAATGTTCAAATACCTTATGGTTTTGATTTTCACCAAAAGACAGCTGATGGAAAATGGTCATTATATAGAAATTCAGAATTTTTACCAATTATGTATGGCTACCGTTCAATTGCCGACTATAAGCTGGATAACTTAGATGGCTTTTCTATACAGGCATTAATATCACAAATGGCTTGCTTAGATTCTTATGACGGGAAACTCAAGAAAATAAATAACAAAGAAGTTCTAAACAGTTACATAAATGATATCATTTCAATTCAAAATACTGATTCATATAAAGATAGTATCCATTTACAAGCTGGCGATGAACTCCATTTCAATATGAAATTATTACCTAACTGTGAAAATTATATTCTTATAAAACACCTCGATGTCGGCAATCTATTCGAAATTTATGAAAATAAAACGCTCGTTTCCAAAGCAAGTGTTCTTCCCGAACATAATAATGGATATATTGGTATGAATTTAGGATGTGTTGACCATGAAACTTTGAAGGAATATACTATCAAAGTTTCTGCTGATGACCAAATAACTTTACAACTAATCAATTATGATTATTCCAGCTATCATGATATCATTTCTGAATTGCGTATAGATATGTCTAATCTTAGTATTGAAACCAACTGTATTTCAGCACAGGTAAATTTGCAGGACCCCCGTATGTTATGTCTTTCTTTACCTTACAGTGCTGGCTGGTCTGCTAAAGTTGACGGTAAAGAAGTTGATATTTATCGTATCAATAGCATGTTTATGGGAATTGATGTAGATGAAGGAAAACACGAAATAATCTTTTCCTATTGTACTCCTGGTATTAAAATTGCTTTCCTTATTACTATCTTTTCAACTTTAATAACTTTTTATATAATAAATAAAAGTAACCGAGAAATATAACCATAAAAAGTCCTTTGCATAAATTTCCACAAATCCATGCAAAGGACTTTTTCTACTTACAATTCCTTGATCGTATTCTTCTTTGTACCAATGATGTATTATAATACCGCTCTCGCTCTATATAATATATCATTTTTATATCTTTTCTTTTTAAAGCCTTTTTAATTTGCTCTCTTCTGTTTTTACGAAGTTGTTTTTTTATTCCTCGTATCGACGTTTCCATAGTATGATGATATACATAAAAATCAGCTACCGGAATTTTTTCAATTGTCACTACATGATACTTTGTCTGTAAAATCGACATAATACTCTGGTCATGACGATGAGCAACAAACCCATCATAATTATCTAATCCACAAGTATTCTCTGCATCAGCAATAATCTGAAAATTCTGTGAAAAATCAATCCATTCCTGTATCAGTTTTACAGTCTTCTCTGTTTTTTGTAAAACAAAACAGCCACCCATGCATTGACATCTATCTGTATATTCTGGCGTATCACATCCCATATACACAAAGGTATCTCTTCTCGTCCAATGCTTGTCTAAATAAGAAAATCTTCTTGTTCCGACCATATCTATATGCTTTTTCAGCATATAATTTACAATTTCATGAACATCATTACGATAATAGAATCCAGCACTATCTAAGTAAATCAAAAAGTCTCCGTACTGTAATTGCGACAGTATTTTGTTTACATAATAAGGTTTCCATATATAAAATCCTTTTTTTCTTCCTTCTCCTGAAGATAATATTTTTTGATTCTTATTTCTAAATTCCTCGTCAAGCTCTTCGATATTGCATATAATCGTTTTATCAACTTTTCCCTTTTTTTTCGCCGTCTCCATGTGAAACTCTGCGCAAGGCATGTAGTTACTGTCTGCACATGTCATTGCATAAATCATATAGCTCTCCTTCTCTACTTCAAGTACTTTTACTCCTTGCTATCCCCCAACACTTCTCCTTTTTCTCTCTTTGTAATCTTCCCATTTCCCACTTCATAGATTTCATCACATTTCTCAATTGTACTTAATCTATGTGCGATAATAATCAAGGTTCTTGTTCCATGAAGTCCATCAATGGCATTCATTACTTCTTTCTCTGTCTCGTTATCAAGAGCTGAAGTTGCTTCATCCAGAATTAATACATTTGGATTACGATACAGGGCTCTTGCAATTCCGATTCTCTGTCTCTGACCGCCGGAAAGCTTAACACCTCTATCACCAATTATGGTATTTATTCCATCTGGTAAGCTATCCACGAATTCATCGAGCTTTGCTTCCTTCAATGCCTTTCGCATTGCCTGCTCATCGATATTCTCAACATCCATTCCAAATGCAACGTTTGCGCTTATGGTATCATCAATCAGATAGATATTCTGAGGTATATATCCGATATTGCTATGCCATGCTGCCATATTGGTCTTAATATCAAGATTATTTACCGTAATTCTACCGCCTTGAGGCTCAAACAGACCTAAGATCAAATCTGCTACCGTAGTCTTACCTGCACCGGAAGCACCTACTAATGCAACCGAGCTATTCTTTTTAATTTCCAATTCTGCATCCTTCAATATCCATTTGTCATTCTCAGGATATTTAAAGGATAACTTCTCCACCTTTATAGCATCCTTTAATCTCAAATCTATCTTATTATCAATTACTTCTTTTTTCTTATTCGTCAATGCCTCTATCTCTATCAAATCCTGATAGACTGCATCGATAGATGGTTTATTAAACATAATTCCACTCAAATATCCTGTAATACGGTTAAATGCAGGAAGTAATCTGAATGCCGCCATTGCAAAAGCAGTTAATGTAGGAATCAATTCTGTAATCTCTGTTTGCGCAATCTGCAATTTGATAATTACGGTAAACAGCAATCCACAGATACATACCGTCTCCATAATTGGTCTTGGCATTATCGTCATCGTAGACTGTTGTCTTTGTAATGCTGCACATTTCCTATAATGCTTATCATAATTCGTGATAAAGAATTTCTCTCCATCTATAACCTTAATCTCTTTAATTCCTGAAAAGGACTGAAGAATCCATTTTGTTACATGCATATTGGCAACTCTGTTCTCTTCACCCTTTTTTACGAGAACTTTCTTGAAAATCCCTGCAAATGCCGAAATAAAGACTACCATTAATACTGCAAGCAAAATCGTTGTCATCAGATCTGTATTTACCAAGAAGAGAGAAACAAGTACACAAACACTTACCTCTGCTATAAGCTGTAAGGTATTCAGGAGTACCGTAAAAAAGCCATTTACATCTGCTGTAACATTTCTTTGCAACTCTGCTACGTTCTTTGACACATGAAAGATATAGTCCTGTTGCATATAACAGTCTAACATTTGCACTGCCAATTTTCGCTGATTGTTGAATGTAAATCGATATTGCTCACTGTACATGAACATAATATATATATTCTTTATGATGTATATCACAATCATAACAACTGACATGAACATGAGCATTTGCTTGGCATCATGTAATCCAAAGGTACTTCGAATCCATACTAAATACCACGTCTCTTCTATCGATTCCGGGCTTATGGCTATATTAACAATCGGAAGTATTGCAGATACTCCAAGCATTTCCACAAATGCACCTATAAATATAATAACCAAAAGCATAGCCAACTGTAGCTTCTGCTTTCTGTTCAATACATAACCTATTTTCTTTAACATAGTAATCTCCATCTATTTTAATCCACAATATACAAGCAGATTATTTTTTATACTTACTCCATGTATGCCTGCCCACTCTTCCGATTAATACTTTTTTCCCTTCGCAAATATCTGCATCTTTCCAATAAAAGTAAATTCGTAAGTCTGAGTCATCTCGAATTAGCTTCAGATGCGGTGAACATATAATATCTTTCTTTCGAATATCTACTTCACCATTTTCTGCTACTTCATACTGAAATATAAAATGTAAATCTTTCTCATGTTTTGGATCTGGTCCACATGTACAAAGCTTCTTTGTCAGAATGTTCATCGCCTGTTGCAAATTATTTTTATATTCTTCATATAATGTAATCGCTTCACTATCTAATACCTGTAAACAATCCGTAATCTCATCCATATGCTGTTTAAAATCTTTAATATGCATGAATTCTTCATCAAATCCTTCGGCAAAAACACTATTACTAAAGCAGCTCTTCATAAACTCCAAATATTCCTCTTGCTTTGTCAAAGTCCTGAGAAGCTTTTGCCGTTCTGCCATATACTCTGTCATATTATGTGCCGCATTGTTTGATTTCCCCAAGGAACATCTGATTATTTCTCCTTGAGGTTCTTCCTGCACTTGCAGCTTCCATTTCTTATCTATGAGCTCCATAAGCATTGCCATTGCATCTGCCGAAGTTGCCATTCTCTCACTATATAAAAGATCCATCATTGTTAAATTTGGCTCTACTTGCATTTCATACATAGCAATACTGTATTCTATCTTCTCTCCTTGTTTTTTACAGAAATCAGATACCTCATCCAATGCCTTGATATCGTGTATTCTCTCAGTCAATCCAATACCTGTAATGTCATAACCAAGACTTTCTTCCTTTAGTATATTATTTACCCTCATTTTTCAATCTCATCTTTATTAATTCTCGTAAATCCATTTGCTTTTGATCAAAAAAATATTCCGGCCAATCACTCAATTCACCATATCTATTTACTGTTAATTGCTCTATTTCTACATGCCCATTTTCTTGTGACAAAAAGTGAACATATACATCTTCTGTCTTTTCTAACGCTGTCATCTGCACACGTACACCATCAACAACATGCTCGCTGTGTGTTTCCACAATAACCTGTACCCCACTTGCTGCAACCAGTGCAAGAAATTTCCCTATTTTACTTTGTGCTGCCGGGTGTAAATGAGCTTCCGGATTTTCTATCAGCAATATTTGATTTTGCTGCGTAGAAGCCCACAATGCAGCTGTAACAATCGGAAGAATATAGCTAATACCAAAGCCGGTCTGCGTTGGTGTTATAAAGTCCTGGACCAATTCGTTTTTTATTAATATCTCCGTTTCTGCTTTATTATTATCAACTTTAACAGATAACTTCATATTTCCCAAAATAATACTCATCCACTGTTCTAATTGATAAGAAAACTTTTGAGAAATATCAGAATTCAATAATAACAGCTCCGGTATTTTAAGGTCTTTGTTGTCAGCCTTTTCTATCAAATATGCTGCATTACTTCCATCTGATAATATCTTCTCTTCGCCCCCGGCACGATAAGACATTCTTGGTCCTATACGTTCTGCATTTAGATAGGATATCTCTATTTCATCTGCTTCACTATCAGGTATTGCTCGTAGATCCAAACCATTTTCCTTATCTACATAAAATGCGAGCCCAGCATTATCAAAACTGATTTTAAAGTCAAATGCTCCTTTTCCTTCTGAATCTTGTGCAATAAACGCCTTCGGACTTCCTACTTGGACTCCTAACGCCTGACTTACATTAATAATTCCTTTATTAGAACACCCTGCCTGATATAACAGCATAGCCTGAATTATACTGGATTTCCCAGCAGCATTTGCTCCTGTAAAAAGTGTTATATTATTTAGTTCTATCCTTTGATTCGTAAAACACTTATAATCTTCCAAATGTAATGACTTAATCATTTAATTCCTCCAATATTTTTTCAACATAATGAAATTGCATTAGCATATTTCTTTTGGAGCTCGTTGATGATGTAATCGAATTAAAATACCCTATATCTTCTTGCAAATATTTTTGTTGAAGCTTACATGCTTTCTCAAATTTCTTCGTACACCATTCTAAGGAAAAATCTCTATTGGCAAGAATGACACTCCAACTTATAAATAATGCTCTGTTAATAACATTTTTATTGTTCGGTTTCGAAAATGCCTTTTCTCCTAGTAAGCACATACACCTTTTCATACTGGTCACAAATTGATCTTCAAATATCTTCAATTCTATTTCATCCATTTTATTCAATTCAATAATAGCATTGTCCAACAAATTATTCATTTCTCCAAAAGAAATAAAATTTCTATTTTCTCTATCATATAACACAAGATAAGTTACAAATCGCAAGCAAAGCTCTTGCGCTCCCATTCGATTATCCTTTATTTTTCCTCGTGTTGCGCTTACAAAAGCTTCTGACTGTGACAATCTTAACAAAAACTCCTGTGTTCTTCTATTTGCCATTACATTACGTACTTCTTGTGAATTGAGCGGAACTCCTCCTGTATTAATCCTTCTAAATACATCAAATTTCACGGTTGGCGGACATTTTGCATCCAAAATATTCACCGCCAACTGTGTATCTTCTATTCGCATCTGATACTTTTTTTCTAATTCATCATAGCTTTTCCCATTACAATTTACTAAATACTGCAAACCATTTAGTCGGAACTTACCTTCAAGAAAATCACTAATCGTCGATAATCTCTGCAAACCATCAATAACAGTTCTATTCCCTTCTGAATCTTCATCAAAATAAAATGCAGGAATAGGTATCTTTAGCATGAGAGATTCTATAAGTAATGACTGTTTCTTTCTGTTCCATATAAAATTTCTTTGAAAATCAGGACGAAGGTTCAATTTTTCTTGCTGTATCCACCTAAACACCTGATAGAGTGAAATCATCTTCTGATCTATACGAATGTCATCTGCGCAATAAGGTATTTCCTCCATATCTTCTAATCCGAGGTCATCAGATTCTTCTTCATATTCCAGACCATTCATCTCATCTTTCAATTTTGCTTCTAATTCAAAAATTTGATATTCCTGTTTCATTATTAGCATCTCCACTTAATCCGGCTTATAAAACTGTGTAATCTCTGCCTCTGTTCTCGGTCTTTGCTTCTTATAAGCATCGTAATCCTTCAGATAATGCCCTATATCCCATGCTGTGTAACCAGCCTTATATAAGTCATATACCAGTACCTTAGCTGTCGGTCCAAGAATTACAAGAACTAATCTATTTTTATCAATCTTCTTAGCCTGCTCTAATAACTTATCATAATGAGAATATGCATTCATACTTGGTCCATATACGTATTCTACCGAATGGCATACATCCAAAGCTTTATATTCCAGCTTATCAAGCACACCTTCTCCACAGATAACGGTAACATCTTTTCCCTCCAGTAATTTCTGCATACGTGTATAATATGCATCAAAATCGTACTCGCCATAGGTCTGATATACCTGTGTTAAGGCTGTATCTATATATACATTTTCTTTCTTGCAGTTTGCAAGCAAGTACTTTCTCTGCTTTCCTAATGAATATGCAAAGTTCTGAACGAAGGAATTCATATTCTTAATCGGATGCATATAATAGTATGGGATTCCTACCTTAAGTCCTTCCTCCTGCACGGTAAGCAGCTCTTTTAACCTTCCTCCAAGCGTTTCATTTGCTTCCTGAAAAGGGATTCCCTGACCATTTGCAATCGCTATCTCGCCATCTCCAAAACGTAAAAAGCTAAAATTCATGTTCTCTAATGCCGTTAGCGTCTCATCGGTACTCAGAATATGAAGCTTATTCTCATATGCTCCACTTAAATACTTTCTTTTTTCACAATAACGATATACACGCTTAGGGAATCTCAAAAGCTTATCTTGTAATGCTTTTGCTTTTTTCTTCCATAAGCGGTTCTGAGAATAGCCCTTAGCCTGCTTTTTCAGTATAAAATACTCTGCGCCTACATGAATGATATCGTTACTCATTTGAGATATCTTATCAATATCAAGATAATTGTCTTCATCATTATAAAGCTTGTCTAAAGAATAGATATCCGTCATCATACTATCATCGAAACCATTCTGATGTGTCTCCTGTACACGATTTACGGTAATGACAATCGCACAACCCGACTCTTTGTTAGAAGCCATGTGCTTTCTAGCAATTCTCTCACTTCGATTATCTTCCGTAATCATTGCTTCATAGTAATTCGGATTCTTAATCTGTACTTCCTTCTGATTCGTAAGCTGCAATACATCTTCCTTGCGATATACTGTACAGTCTAGCTCCCAAGGATAGTTGTAGTGTGCTTCTTTACAGCCTTCCCACTTCCATTCCAGTACTTCATTATCCTTTGACAGATTCTCCGGCATTGGCTTAATATTCTCGCCCAAACGCATGCTAAAACCAAAGACCTGTTCATTCGTCTTTAAGTACTCGCATGCCTTTTCCAGACTGAACTTTCTTGTAAACACAACATCATCACAGCCAAACATAATATAATCATTTGCCTGTGCTATTGCCTGCTTCAAATCCGTTTCAAAACGAGTTTCTGTCACCCAATTCACTTCCGGAAAGCTCTTTTTTACCTTTTCGTATCGAATTTTTTCCATTTCACAGCATAATACGGTAATCCATTTCTGCTGTGCATCTGAGTACTTTAATAAGCTCTCCAGATACGCATGTAACTGCATTGGACGCCCTTTTGAAAATACAATTATTGATATCATTTATCTATTCCTCTGCATATTATCTTACTTAGTTGAATCCCTTTCTTGTTAATGACATTCCTCGTAAATAAATATCCGGAATGTGGTATCTGACAGGATCACTTTTCTTATTCTGATACTCTTTCAAAACTCCTATTTCTATCAGTTTTGCAATTTCTGTATTTAGATTTTCTGTTTTTAATCCACATTGAATCAAAGCCTTACGTAAATCAATTTCTTCTACTGGAAAAGTTTTGCAATAATTTTGCAAATCATCAAATACACATGCATATTCTTGATATTCTTCTCGCATATCAGTAACTCTGTCCTTCGACACTTCAAGCATTGACTTTTCCAAAGAACGCGGTCTAATCAACTTATAATTATCCTTATTACTATTTTCCATTTCAATTATTTCGTTTTGTGCCGCTATAGAAAATAACTTCAATATACTTCTCGGAACAATATTCTGATTGGTATCTCCTAATCTATACATAATCCAATTATACGTATAGGCTTTATTACCTTTTCCCATTTTTTCACCAATAAGTTCTCCTAAAATAATCTTATTGATTTCCTCACTTGGTTTCGGTACAATCCCTACTACCTTCGATTCTTGTATAGAATATCCTTTATTCTCTAAAACACGTTTTACTGACTCTCGCAAATCCCCATTAGCTTCCATCATTCGTTTCCATAACATTGATAATAAATGATTATAATCCCATTCTATTGTGGCCTGATAATTACTTAACTTCACTTTATCTGTTAAATATACCTCATTATTTAGAATATCCTTACGCAAAAATATCTTTGTCCTTAAATTACGAAAACGTATATGATTCTCCCACCAGAAATTCAATAACTCCGAAATCATTTCTCCTCGATACTCTTTATCTATATAATAATCTAAATAATCATACGTTATAATTACCGTTTTTTGTTCTTCTTGTAATTTCTGTTCTATATCCATAAAATAATCGGACAACTGCTCATCTATATTCTTTTTAAAACTAACAATTGTACTAATCTCACTATATTTACAATTTATCAATTCCTTTATATCATCTGAACAAATCAATCCAATTTCTTCAATTATATTCTTTAAAACACGTATTGCTAATACTTTCCAATAAATAGAATAATATTCTCTATCTCGTGTCTTTCCTACCGCATTAATATTTGCCTTAGTAGGAAAGCCTATTGCTTTATCTAATCCAACAATCCATTTTGTGGATTGTATAACATTTTCAGGGATATCTAAATATTCAGCCAGTGCCTGCGCATACTGCTGACATTTCAATGCTTTAAATAAGGCAGTCTTCCCACTCCCTTTTGAACCGGTTATAATGAACTTACTGTTGTCAAATACATATTTATATTCTACCAATGGATAAAAATTTTGCTTCAACTCTTCATATGACAGAAATTCATCATCAGCAGAAGAAACTGATATCTCTTTTATCGCCTGCAACATACTTTTCTTATTCCAGTCTGAATCCGAAACCGTTGTCACTTCACTTTCAGCAAATAGCAATTTTGCAAGCTGTTTATAAATATTCTGCTCTCCATCTCTATTCAAAATTTGTACCAATTTGGTCACTGTATTAGGATTAGCACTAACAACATCATAGAAAATATTTATTGGATAATGAGGTGAGCTTTCATCAAAAATATCAGGTATTTCATCACCAAAATAACCGCATTCAGACAATATATGATAACAATTTTTCAAGTAGCACATAACTTCCTCTTGTGTAGCTTCTTCTAACACAGGAACTGGTGTATTTATTAAATAAAACGGTAGTTCAGCTGCAACTAATCTAGGCAACACAAATTTTAATCCAAGCATATTTTGCTCATTCCCATAGAACAAAGCCACTACTTCATCAGAATAATTTAATAATGCTAATCCACCTATATCATGAATACCTGCTCGCGAATCAATCAATATATAGTCTGGTGCATACTGTTTTTCAATCTTTTTTAACAGTACTTGTATAGGACCATTCTCGTTCATATACTTAGGCATATTAAAATCAATTCTTGACAATTTAGAATAATATTTCTCATATTCACTATCTATCATATTTGCCGCCTGCATTACATACAGTTCACCACCTGCCATACCTAACAGGCTCTTATCTGTAACTGCATACATATATTCATCCAGCTTTATATGTTCTTGATTTACTTCTCCTTCAACCAAATAATCCACAACACCATATTGAGGATACTGCTTTGCGTTCTCTGGTTTCAATACAGTTGACAAACCCGGTGCTTCAAGATCTAAATCTAACGCTACTACTTTTTTTCCTTCACGCGCCATTTGTAACGCTGTCAAAGCTAATGTAGTTGTTCTTCCTACTCCACCCTTATAAGAATAAAATGTAACCACTTTACTGTTCGTATCGCTGCTTCTACACTGCACACCTCTCCATGAACGCTTTACTAACTGTCTCTCACTATAATAAATTTGTGATTCTATTTCCTTACTACAAGAGATAATTTCCTCTAACAACACAGAATCTTTTTCTAATATTCTTATCTGACCGATCCAAGCTTCACTAATCACATCTTTAAGTTCAAAATACAATTTGTCTATATCTGTATCCCCGATAATATAGATAGATATCTTTCCATACACATCACGTACAATATAATACTCATTATCTACTTCCTTAGTCTTTTTTACAAATACTATAACCTTGTCCTTTACCTCATCAAAATGAATCATACCAGCACCCCATCTATTTCCATTTGCACAATACTTTTCATCAATTTTTGCATTTCATTCATTACTTTATCTGCATTAACTTCCTGATTAAACATATGGCTGTTGCTCTGATACCGCTTATTAGGATTCCAATTAGCATATATTGTTGGACATTCCTTCTGCACATCTATACAGTATGCAGATGCTACACCTGCCACTAGAGCAATCAGATTGACTTCATCCTTTAATTTATCCAATTTATGGCTAAACTTTCTTACACTACCAGCACTATGAAAGTGATATCCTTCCTGTTCTGCTAAAAGCAATATTTCCTTGCAATAACACTCTGCTACATATCCTGCTAAATAGCAAGTGTTAAACCACTTTTTGTTCTTATGAAGCACTGTTGCCGAATCACTCATTCGATATACGGTATCCTTATAATTATCTTCCATATCTTTCTCCTTCGTTAATTACTTTTACGATTTCTATATGTGCCTCTCAACTATTCCATACCAAATATGATTATGATATCTTCCCTTTATCTTCACCGCATCGGTTTCTAATCCTTCTTTGACAAAGCCACATTTCTCATAAAACTTCTGCGCTCTTATATTCTCTTCTAATACACTTAGGTATATTTTATGTAAACCAAGTTCTTCGAAGGCATATCTTAATAATTCCTCCGTTGCCGTCTTAGTTACTCCAGTCCCTTGTGCACACTTTCTTGCAACAACTGCATATTCTGCCTTATCATTCACATGACAAATATGCTTCAAACTGATGGTTCCCATATATTCATCCTGCTCATTCACAAACGCAAAATTTTGATTTTCCTCATCAAAGCTGTTCTCAATAAAAGCCAACACTTCTTCTAATGTTGTCTCCATGAATGGTCGCTGAAAGCCTGCGGTAATATCCTCATCATGCATCCACTCTAGCATGAATGGTGCATCCTTTTTTTCTAATCTGCGTAACATATATTCCTCTCATTGATTATTTATCGTCATCCTCGACTATATATGGCGGACGATTTCTTGATGCATCAAAGGTTCTCCACAAATATTCACCAAGGATACCTAAAGTCAACATAATAACACCAAAGCTAAACAAGTTGAAAATAAATAGTGTTGTCCATCCATTAACATCTATCATTCCCATCAATTTAAATACAATTTCTACAATCGCCCAAATAATAGCACCACAGAAAGAAAATATTCCTATCGTAGTCACTGCCTTTATTGGTACTGTAGAAAAACTAAATAATGTATCCATAACAAGGCGAAGCTTTTTTGCTAATGTCCAGCGACTCTTTCCTACTTGTCTAGCCAATCTTACATATGGAACCATGTCTGTTTTAAATCCTGACCATAATATTTGACAAGCTAAAGAACTATTTTTCTCGTCCAGTGCGCTTAACACGTTAACTACTTTTTTATCAACTAAATAAATATCAAATCCTGCCTCCGGCATATTAGACAATGCCATTTTCCGAACTAATGTATAGTATAAATTAGCAAAATATTTCTGCTTTAAGCTTTCATTTCTTTCCTGCCTTACCGCCAATACAACATTATTTCCCTTTTTCCAACTTTCAAGCATATCTAAAATCAATTCGCTAGGTTCCTGCATATCTGCTGCCTTTACAACAGCACAATCTCCTGTTATATGCTCTAAGCCACACAATATTGCCGCATGCGAGCCAAAGTTTCTAGATAAACTAAAATTCCTTATATTGTCATCCTGTTCCTTTAGCTTTTTCATAACCTGATAACTCTCATCACCAGATCCATCATTTACAAAAATCAATTCATATTCACACTCTAATTTTGTCAGTACCCTTTCTTTTAAATCATGATACATATCTTCCAAGCTATCCGCATTATAATAAACTGGAACTACTATTGAAGGCTTCATCCTTTTCTACAATCTCCTAACTTTTAATATATTACCTTTCTAATAACAAAGCCTAACACCGGAATACACGAAACAAAAATACAACAAGCAGCTTTCCAGTAAAAATATTTTTTATTGTCTATCAAAATATCATCTTTGCTCTCTAATTTAGGTCTCAAATAATATATAAGTAATATAAATGAAGCACCATAAACACTCCTAGCTAAAGTTCTGAAACTATCAGATGTTATACTCATTAAATTTGCAAGTTTATTCAAAATATTATACAGCCCTATATAATAGAAATCCATGGAAAACTCCTCATTTTTTAGCATCTGCACAATCAAATTATAGTGATAACACTGAGGACTTGAAAATACTTTTGTGAAAATATATCCTATTCCAAAACACGCCTCCAAAAAAAGTGTTTTAGAAACCTCTGTCCAATTATAGCATATTAGTACCGCAATATATGGTGACACCAAAATTAACCAATAAGGATATGTATTCGCTGTAAGAAAAAACACGGCTATACTAATCAATGAAATATACACAACTTCTGCATTCTTCCTCTCTTCTTTTTCAAACCAACACCATACCCATATAATAAAATAGCAAAAGAATAACAATGGAATTGACGGAATCGTAATCGGAGCCTCTCCACTCCACAGAAAATCATTGATTAAATCCATGTTTGACACTTCACCTGGTCCAAACTCTGAAAATGCTGTTAATTTGCCGTTAACTAATGTATGTATTTTAAAAATCACTTTAGGTATAGCAATAACACTAATTCCACCAATACCATAAAGAAAAATATGGCTTATCTTCTTTTTTCTCAGTAATACCAATGGAATAAATATCCATGCTGCAAACATTTTACATGCAATCGCACAAGCAAACGAAACAACAAATTTTTTATTCTTTTTATCAAGGTATGAATTTATACCAACTAATGTAAAAAAAACAGATATAATATCATATCCACCTATAACAAATATTGTTTGAAATACAGTTATTGAAAAAATAAATACAAATACTGACCAATTTGATTTATTTTCATCATTACAAACCTTCATCGTTAATTTTTTTACCTGTACGGATGCTAATACAAGAAAAAACAATATAATTGTTTTGGCATATAAACGAGTAATGTAATGATCCATAAAACTTACATTTGTTATCTTTTCAAAAACAAACAGCGGAATATTCCATATAGCAAAAATAATATAAATAAAAAAGTCATAATATGCATATGCTGGATTTGTATTTAAAGGATATGGTATTGCATAAAAATCACATAACGAATATCCATCAAATATTGTATACCATACTGTTAATCCGTGCATTGTCGTTAGACATATATCCTCATATAAGTATAGGGAAAATAAAATTATTGGAAAAAATAACAAAACACCTATCGTTATATATAAAACTTTTTTATCATACTTTAACACAAAGCATCCACCTTCCATACTATTCTCAATGTCCAAACATCTTCTAATTCTTTTTATATTCTTTTATTACTTCAAGATACTCATCATAATCTCTAATATATTCATTCGCATCATAGTGCTCACTTGCAAGCACTAACAATACAGAATCCTCCGAAAAGTCATACATATCCTTCCATACAAGCTTAGGCAGATAGATTCCGATATGTGGTCTGTCCAAGTTGAATACTTTCTGATTTGTTCCATCATCTACTTTTACCTTAGATGTTCCGGCTACATTAATCAAGACAAATTCTGAATTAAAATTGGCATGTCTGCCACGTATTACATCTTTATCAGAACCATAGATATAAAATACTCGCTTTATATCAAATGGAATATCCTTTTTCCCCTCAATAATAACCAAATGACCACGCACATCCCCTTTTTCATCAAAGGACAATAATTTACACTTATTTATCATATCTTTACCTCTTTCATTTGCATGTATATTTTATCTACAACTTTCTTTATTAAAATTGGAATTCCTATCATAGCAACTATATATATAACTCTTTTCATCCACACATTCGAAATATTAATACGAATCAGAAAATAGTCCAATACTACCTTATGATACAAGAATATATATAATGAATAATTCCCTATAAAAGACAAATTATCATAAATGACTCTCAATACTATACTCTTACTAATTTCAATATACGAGAAAATATACTGTAATGCTATAACTATACATCCGCCGTAAAGCATCAATGTCACACCAGGGGGATTCACTCCTTCACCAAATGGTTCTTTTATAATATTATCCAGTTTAAATCGATACAGTCCCAGCCATATCATACATATAATTACTGCACCGACTGCCATTATAGTTTTTACAACATTTCTTTTCTTCTGTAAAGGAAGTCCATAATGAGCTGACATCTCACCAAGTAAAAATACAAATAAATAACTTCCTCCAAATAAATATTTTCCGCCTCCCCATACATCTAGAATAAATGTATATCTTATACATATTATCGAGATTATAATGGTCAAAACGAGTATTATTCCATGGGCAATTTTCGTTTTCCAATGATTTATTAATCTATATATATACGGACTAATTATCATCAACTGAATGTAAAATACAACAAAATAAAACGGTGGCGTACTGTTAAATTTGATTATATGAGACAAACAATCAAATAAATCAAACCTCCTATTTATCACTACTTGATATACACCTGTAGCAATAATATAAGGTATAAATATACCTTTTACTTTTCTTATTATCTCGTTCTTACTATCATCTTCTTTGTGTCTTTCACTTGAATAATATGAAGTTATGCCCGCTAAAAACACGAAAACTGTCACTGAAAAATAAGAACACACAGATATCATTGTATTCGAATATAATATTCCACCTAAATGATCAACAAGTACTGCGAGTATCGCTATTCCCTTTGCTGCATCAAGCCATTTTAAATATATTTTCTCTTTTGTTTTCCCCGTCATTAGCTATATACCACCCTTTATTTCTTCATTATCAAAACTCATTCAACTTCTCAATCACATAATCCTGCTCTTCCAAAGTCATTCCTGTATAAAGCGGCAAACTCAATACTTCATTTGCATACTGTTCCGTAATTGGATAATCTCCCACCTTATACCCCATCTGCTGATAGCACTCTGCTAGATGCGGTGGTATTGGATAATGAATCTGTGTCTGAATTCCTTGTTCTTCTAAATATTTTTGAAGCTTCTCTCTTTCTGAGCAACGAATAACGTATTGATGAAATACACTATCTGCTTGTTCTCTAATTTCCGGTTTAATAAGCTTATCATTGTGTATTCCCTTGGTGTAGCGTTCTCCTAATACCTTTCTCTCATCGTTCAATTCCTGCATATGAGTTAACTTCACTCGCAACAATGCTGCCTGCATCTCATCTAGTCTGGAATTGATTCCTTCTATCTCATTTACATACTTAATCCTGCTGCCATAATTACGCATCATACGAATCCTGTCTGCAAATTCTTTATCATCTGTTACAATAGCACCTGCATCTCCAAAAGCACCTAAATTCTTAGTCGGATAGAAGCTAAAACAACCAGAAACACCAAATGTTCCGGTCATTTTTCCATCAAAGCATGCACCATGAGACTGTGCACAGTCCTCAATAATGGGAAGATGGTATTGGTTTGCAATCTCTACAATACGATTCATATTGCTAGCTTGTCCATATAGATGAACTACCATAATCGCTTTTGTCTTATCTGTAATCGCTGCTTCTATTCTCTCTGCATCAAGGTTAAAGTACTCATCTGGTTCTACGAACACTGGTGTAGCTCCATTTTCTGTAATGCCTAGTACGGTTGCAATATAAGTATTGGCCTGAACAATGACTTCATCGCCCTCTCCAATTCCAAGTGCACGCACTGACATAATGAGTGCATCCAAACCAGAATTGAGTCCTACACAGTATTTTCTTCCTGTGTATGCTGCAAATTCTTCTTCAAACTGCTTTACTTCATTTCCAAGAATATACCACCCTGAACGAAGTACACGCAGAGCTGCTTCTTCATATTCCTGTTGGTACATCTGAAATTGTCTGTCTAGTACATTACATTTTATCTGCATTTTCCTTTTACCTTTCTGCGTTTATCTATATTTCTGTATAATCTCATCCATCTTCTCTGCTGACTTTTTCCACAAAAAGCATTCTTCAATGCTTTTATGAGCATACTTTCCTAAGACATTCTTGTCAGCTGTCAACACTCGCTGAATAAGACTTTCTTCATCCTCACAAAGATATCCCATGCTTTCATTTTCAATAATCAGCTCCGGTCCCGGTGCTCTTAATGCAACTACCACATTTTCATAATACATCGCTTCCAAAATAGCCATTCCAAATATCTCATGCGTATTCAGGTTTACATAACACTCTGCTAAGCGATACAGTTCCCACATTCTATCATTAGGAACCTTCTTATGAATTTTCACAACAGTGTTAAGCTCTTTTTTATTAATCTCCTGCTCTACTTCCTCAAGTAATTCTCCCTGTCCTACCATCAGCAATCGATAGTTTGTATCCTTGTTGTAAAGCTTTTGGAAAATCTCTATCATTTTAACAGGCTGTTTCTCTGCTGTCATACGTCCGACGAATAAAATCACTTTATCATCCTTGGTATATCCCCAGTTCTTTTTTAACTCTTCTACTGGATAATCCGCATAATCCTGTTTTAATAGCTCTGTGTCCAGTCCCACAGGAACAACGTGTACATTATCTCCTGCACCGTAGCTGTTCAAATATTCTGCCAAAGCGGGTGTCTTTACTATGGTAGGATTCTTCTTATAATATGGTACGTTATTACACAACATGTCAACTAGTTTTTTCTTCCAAGGCGAAGCGTTATTGCTTCGTACCACACCAATATATGGTAAACATAGTATCTGATTCTTCTTACACCACTTAGCAAAGCTTCTTAATGCAATATAATTATCCGATGCGGTAATATAACAATCTCTTTCCTTATCTAACTTATTATAGTCAGGAAAGGCATGCTTTCCCATGTGCTTACATTTATGATATTCTGCGGTAATCCCACTTTTCTGTACAATCTCGACTTCCTGCTCTAAATCAGGAATCAAATGATATACAATCGCATCATGACCAGCTCTTGCAAATGCCTTCGCTAACCCTTCCGCCTGTGAATTATAATATTGACTGAGATTCTTTTCTTCTGTATTCAATGAAATTACTGCTATTCTTAGTTTCTTATCCATAATATCCCTTATACTACTAAACAACTATCAATTTCTTATTAACCATGAAGCCACTCATAAATTCTGCTCTTTATCATGACAAAACGATATTTCTTCTTCGACATGAACCCTCTTTCATATCGTATCGTGGCATTCTCCCGAACTCCCACCTGACTGCTCGACATACCGCCAAGCTGAAAATTAGACAATACTCGGTAAACAGGTGTAAATGTTACTTTTTTTGATTCATAAAAGCGTAACATGAGGTCATAATCAGCCGCAGACCGATACTTCAAGTCAAACACACCAAGCTCCTGATATGCTTCCTTTGTCACAAAACAAGTCGGATGCGTAATCATCTGCTCCGGTAAAAAATCATGATGATAGATGAAGGTTGCTTTCTCCTTACCATTTAGAAAGGTACGTTGCATACCGTATACAACTTCCTTTGCATTTCCTTGATAATGCTTTACAATCTGCTCTATCGTATCCGCCTCATACCAATCATCACTATTTACAATGCCAATCAGTTCACCACTCGCAAGTCCGATTCCCTTATTCATGGCATCATAGATTCCATTATCCTTCTCTGAAATAAGAGTAAATCGCTCCGGCAATCTACTCCGATGCTTTTCTATGATGTTTCGTGTATCATCGGTCGAACCACCGTCCACAATGATATACTCAATATTTTGATAGGTCTGCTTTTCGATGCACTCTAATGTTTTTTCTATTGTTTTTGCACTATTATAGCACGGTGTTAACACGGATACTAAGATTTCCTGCATGTTCGTTCTTCCTTATAATATATTTTGATATACTTTTTCCAACTGTTCTGCAATCGCTCTATAGGAAAACTTCTCTTCCACATAAGCTGCTATTCGCTCCGGCTGATAGGTAGCGTCCTTTTTTTCAATAGCTGTTATCATCTTATCTAACGCCTGCACCAGTTCTTCTTCCTGCTCTGGCTGAATCAGTATGCCGTTGAATTCATGGACAAAATCATCCGGACCACCGTTTGCAACCGCGATTACAGGCTTTCCACAAGCCATTGCTTCGATATATACCACTCCAAACGTTTCATATCGGCTTGGCAACACGAAGCAGTCACACATCTGCATCTGTTCTACTACCTGTTGTCTAGTTAATGCCCCTAGAAACTCTACTTTTTCTGTAACCTGATATTCCCTCGTCCATTCTACTACTTTTTCTAATGATTTTCCACCACCACCAATGATTAGTTTTGCCTGTGGATACTTTGCAGACACTTTCGCCCATGCTTTAATCAGAATATCCATTCCTTTTTTGTACAATTGAGCTTCTTCTTCCATATAACAGACGGTTAAAAGCCGAACCGCTTCTTTGTTCGTCTCCTTTACTTGAAACTGCTCACAATCCACAACATTTCCAATCACTTCGATATTTGATGTATAATCATCCAACAGCTTTGCAAAGGCTCTACTAACACAGATAACCTTTGCTGCCTTTTGAAACACCTCTGCAATAACAGCATTATTCGTCACGCTGATTTCATTCTTATGTAGCTGAAAAAGCGTTGCATGCTCGGTAACTACATAAGGAATCTTTGTTTTCTCTGAAAGCTTCCTTGCTGCATAGCCAGCCCAGACACAACAATGAGCGTGGATAATATCCACGCTTTCCTTCTTCATATATTTACTCCAAAGCTTTTCGATACCTTTAGCAAACGCTTCTTTATGTCCTTCTATACCATGTTTTAACGGACAAAAACACTTGCTACGATATATTTGTATGCCCTTTATCTGAGATACACTATCTTCTTCATAGCGCACCCATTCTTGTATGCATTTCACTGAATAAGTATCACAATATAAAATACTCACCTGATGTCCTGCTCTTTTTAATGCTTTTGCCTGATCAAGGAAAAAACTTCCAAGAGTAGGTCTGTTCTTAGTTTGAAAAAACGCTGGAATAATTACAATATTCATAGATTATGCTTCCTTCATCCTCGCTATTTTAATCCAATACTTCATCTGCTTCACTGCTTCCCAGCCCATACCTGCTTCCCACATATACCAGAACTTCTGTCGGAAGAACAGCGTCATCTCTGTTTTCTTCAATCGTAGCTGCTGAGATGAGGTAATCGACTTTGCAGACATTCTATAATATACTAACTCTTTATCAATCAATCCGCAACGATACCCCTTATGCATAACCTTTAAGTTCATTGGATAATCCTCGAACCAGCGATAATGTTCATCATATCCACCACATTCCCTGATAAGCTGCATCGGATAAAACGAACCAGATGGTGCTACAATGCGATTCTGCATTAATAACATTTCATACTGTTCTTTATAATCCTTTTTGGCAAATGCATAGCATCGGTCACAATATCCCTGCACGTCGCTAAAATCTGCTTCCTCATCCGCAAAAAGATGCACTTTTGCAATCGGAATCGCTTTAGGATTCTGCTCACAAAAAGAAACATATTCCTGAATGGCATCTTCTGTCATATAGTCATCTGCTGCTATCAGTTTTAGGTAGTCTCCTGTTGCCTGCTCTAAGGCTCTGTTAATATTCCCCGGAATACCCGTATTCTGTTCTGCTGTAACAAGCTTTATTGCCGTCAGACATCCTTGATTTGCATCAATCCAACGTTTTGCTACCTCCACTGATTCATCCGGTGAACAATCGTCCGTAATAATGAGTTCAATATTCGGATATGTTTGACTCTTAATACTGTCCAAGGTTTCTATCATCGTTTCTGCCGAACGATAGGATAAAACTACAACACTTACTAACTTCATGCTCTATGCCTTTCCTAAGAGTTTCTTTATCTGCCAAAAGTACCCTGCTGATTCCTGATATTCCATAAATGGCTGATACCAATAATATCCCATGCATACTAGTAAATAATTTCTAAGTAAATATACCGACACAAAATGTGCCTCCATCAAATGATAAACAGCAAATGCAACAACCATAACCAACAACACATAATCCTTATGCTTGAAGCTTTGCCAGATTAGATATATATGCATCAATCCATATAAGATTCCGGGAATAATACCATACCAATAAAATGCCCTTACAAATCCTGCGTCAAAATACTCTGTGTTCTCTGGCGCTGCGAAAATCTTCCAATTGGAAAGTCTCGCTGCCTCTACCTTGTAGCAATACTCATAACGTCCATTTAACACTTTATCCAGCTTATACATGAAGGTATTACTGTCATTCCAGCCATTCCCTGCATAAGCTCCATATACCGAAAATCCTATGCATGCAATAACAACCATTGCGCCCGCAACATACACCCATGATGCCTTCTGCAACAGCGGAATATAATGCAATACAACAACTCCCAAAATCATCACTGTAGCAAGCATCATACCTGTATTCGAATTGGTTAACAGATAGGTAGCTATGTTAATGATCATACACAACAAATAGTGGTACCACTTCATGGAGCTATCATAGGCATACATCGCCAAGGTAATCACCATCCAAATCATACAATGCAATGCATTCGGATGTCCCATTCCAAGTGTATATCTTGTCTCTATCGCTTCTCTTCCATAGTCCGCTGTTACTGACATTGCACCAAAAATACCTGTCACCGACAGCAAAATTAATGCCATACAGCCTATCATAGTAACATAGAAGATAACCTTGATATTTTTATTTAATGATATCCCTTTGCAGGAAGCAATGAATACAACAGAACGTACTGCCTCATCCTTCTCGTTGATAAAGTAAGAACATGCCGCAATCACTCCAACAATAGCGATACAAATCCATTCCTTCATGGTATATTTTGTCGTTATCAGCTTGATTCCGAATAACAAAAAGGTGATACGAAATAACTGACTTTCATACGGGTTCAAATATGCACTTTTATCAACAATCACGATAATAAGCTCTATGAATAATGCAATCCAAAAGCAAATCTCGCCTATTCTTTTTGCTTTCGCTTCCACGTCGTTCCTCCCTGACTATAACCATACCAAATTACTATCACTAACGATATGGCAGAAAACATCTCCGCCATTCTCCAATACCATGGTTCACAAAATTCTATTCTAACGTCACAATCCATACCTGCTTCCAGTTCTATGCTTACCACATTGTTCTGTCCTGCTGATATTTCTAGTGGAATATTCGTTCCATCTTCTCTTGTTGCTATCGCACGATAACCTTCATAATACAAAAGTGGCAACTCCATTCTTCCAGCACGCTCTGCTGCATTCTTAGCATGGAATGTTATCGTTGTTCCCGCCTTTATGTAGTCGGAAACTTCTATATCCTTAGCATGAAGCAAATTCTCCTGCTTTAAATCATCCAACACAGTATTTACTAGAAGATATTCCTCTCCGGATGCTACAAAGCTGTCCATATCTGTAACAGAATGTATCTGTATCCTCTGTCCTCGATTCAGCAAATCCACCATAAAATGTCCTGCTGACAAAGACATCACCAAAACAACGCCTGCTACCAATACGATTGCTTTTTTCTGACCATATTGCTTCCAGATATAAAACACCACGGCGCACCAAAGCAATGCCAATACCGCTGTCGCAACACCGGTAAATCGCCAAGGGAACTGTATCTTCACAATAATATATTGAAAAATTTTTGCCATTCTACACAACGTATCCCATGGAAAATAAATCGTACTCATACCTACCATAACAAGGGAAACAAATGCCGCTGTCACAGCTAATCTCTGGTTTTTCTTTTCTTCCTTTTTCTGATATCCCATGAAGAACAATACGAGTAACGCAGGAATTGCCAGCATAAGTCCGAGTCCTACTCCCTGTGCAAAATCTCCCTGTGTTCCTGCACTCAAATCAAGACTTTGGCCAATTGCATTATCAAACATGGCAAATACTTGTGTTAGAAAGACTCCTTGACGTTGAATCAAAAGGTCATTGTTGCGAATGCTATTTATATTAAACTCTCCACAGAGCATATAATCAAGAAAAGGAACCAAGAACCATGCACTCAGTACCAGTGCAATAGCAACTGCCTTAATCCCTGCCAACAATACTTCCTTACAAAATACTCGCTTCGCATACAGAATCACAACACCTGCAAGTACCATACATACAATCTCTGCTGTCAAAATATGACTCTGCAAAATGCATGCCATGCTAACTCCAAGAATAACAGATCCTTTTTTCAGATTCTCTTTTTTCTTCTCTTCATCCAGAAGCAATACACATGCATATATGAGTAAAGGCAGAAACATCATTCCGGTATATTCGCCTACAGCTCCTCTTGTATAGAGATTCACTAAGCGGTAGGCAGACATACTATACAAGAAACCACCAAATGCTCCTATATATGGATTTCGAAATATTTTCCCAAAGCTATAGCCTGCTATCATTAACGTCGCCATGTTACAAAACACAAGATAGCCTTTATACGCATTCTGTAAGGAAAAACCAAGCAATCTCAAAAACGCTGCCAAATATACAAATAAATCACCATAAAACACAGACACCGCGTAGCCATAGTCATCATACCATACCGGCTGAATCTTTACTGGAAATTGCCCGTTTTGTATCCCTTGGGCAAGTCCTTCGATACGCATCAGATGAAAATAGATATCATGTCCCCGAATGAGAAAATCATTCATAAGTGGAATCGATGCTGCTATGATAAAAATAATATATAGTAATAGACACTTCTTGTTTTTCATGTTCATCTTCTCTTATCATTTACTAATCCGCTTTAAACGCGCATTTACAAAACATGTTACTGTTTCCTTCTGCTCCGCAAGCCATTTCTTCCAGTACAGTCTAGAGCTAATTCCTAAAGCCTTTGCCTCCTGCAAGCCCTTATGATACTTAATAATAAACTGTTCTGTAAAATATCCTCTACAATTCTCACTATCCTGTAACTGATACTTTGTATACATATAACGATAGTCATTGTAAATTCGCTCGTCTTTCTCTGAAAAGGTTTCTGTATACTGATTTTCGTGAACACCTACGCAAATGAGTGGAGCTTTGGTATAGGTAAACTTCTCACTTTTTTTCAAAAGTTCAAAATACAAAAACATGTCCGATGCCCAGTTACTCTGCTCATCAAACATGGAAAGTTCCGTTCCTCTACGATAAATGCTGGCACTTGGTGTTCCTATCTCATTTCCAAGGAACAGATTTCTATAGTCCTGCTGTAATCTGTCAATAAACTCATCCGAAGCATATCTGTCATAAGAATCCTTTACATTTTCCTCTGCTACATGCTTCACGCCTTCTGCATTCTGCCCATCCAGCATAACCTGCCTGCTTCCACAAAACGCGAGCATTGCCTCAGGATTCTCATCCAACATACTTACAAACTTACCAAGACTCTTAGAATCTGCAAACCAGTCATCACTAAACATGATTTTAATGTACTCTCCGGTTGCCATCCTTATTGGGGCATTCCAGTTAATAATGTGTCCTAATCGTTTCTCATTATGGACATATCGTATCTGTTCCTCTCCATACTGCTCTTGATACCCCTTTACCACCATGGCAATTTCATCATTTGTGGAATCATCCGATATATTTACTTCAAAATCTTTGTATTCCTGTTCATATATGGATTCTAGCAGATGTTTTACTTCATCTGCATTGTTATATGTAGGAACACATATAGATACCTTTGGCATACTCTGCTCCTATCTACCTATCAGTTTCTTCACAATTCGCTTTAGCCCAACCTCAACCTTATGACATGCATTTCGGCATGTCACTTTTATATGTCGCAGTCTCTTCTCTGCTTCTTTCTCTTCCTGCATAATCAGATAAGAGAGCTCATCTTGATGCTCTCGAACATAGACTGGAAAGCTCTCATCAATCTCACAACGAATAAATTTCGCATCTCTACCGAAAATATCCTTTCCATCCTTTATCTGGTCTGTTACCTGATTTAGAACATGCTTGGAATTATACTCCTGATGTGCTGCTGAGATTACCTTCTCCTGCACGCGCTTCTTGATGTCCTTCTCGCCATGTCCCCCCATGTAGCCAAAGTGCCATCCGCCGTCCTCAACGCGGATGCCAATTTCCTTACGCTCCGGGAAGCGAAGCTCTCCAAGCTGTAAATTCTGCTCACGAAGAAGCTTATAACTGCACATTTTAGAGCCTATCCATTTCTTTCGCTCTACACCTTCAAATTCTCCAGCGTAAGACAACAGATTGCCAGATACCTCTTCCATATTCAAATAGCAATAGAACAATCTTTGTGCAAAATGATAAATCTTATCCTCTTGAAAATCCTTTAATATCTCCTTGATTTTCTCGGGATTTGGAATCTCGTCCAAATCGCTAAAGATAATGATATCCTCATCCGTACAGTCTTTTAACCCTCTCGTTACCGCATTCTTTTGGAACGTGTCACGGTCATGGGTGTACCCTTCCGGTGTATCATCTACAACCACATGTATAATCTTGTCTGCAAACTCTGCAAACATTTCCTTGTTCTCTTCATAATAAAGAGGCTTTTTCAGTCCTGAAAAGGTCTCTGTCGCTTCGCTGATCACAAATTTATCAACAATCGGACTCATTACATTGAGTCTGATTTTCAACATATCTAATTCATTAAAAAATTGAAAACAATCGTATATCATACGCTACTCCTGCCTATACTACTACTTCTAAAATAGTTTTATCCCCACATTTTATCTCATTCATTCCTCTAGCCTTATTGGACTGAAAACAAAAGCTAAGTAAATATCCTCTTTTTTGTCCATATGCATCCAAATACGAGAATAGCTGTTCTTCACCTCGACGATTATATTCCTCCCCTCGCCAGATTTTCAGCTCTATTATATACTGCTCTCCTTTGTAATCTACTACAACATCTGTGCGATACTTAGTCCTACTCTGATCTTCTATATAATAATTCCCTGTCCCATTGATAATCGGACGTAAATACAACAGAAATAGTTTTCTTCCACACTTCTCTACAAATGCTTCATCCTCTGGCTCTGACAGGCTTTCATAATACTCAAAAAACTTCTGCATAACCATATCCATATCAAGCTTCCCTGACTTAATAAACTGATTTCTGTCCGGCAATGCATCACCTGCTTTGTTATTTTCCTTCCGCTCTACTGCTAGGAAAAAATTATAAAGCTGTGTCTCAAAAATACGATTTGCAATCGCAACCTCACCATTTCTATCTATAATAAAGCCAAACATACTTCCAATATCAACAGCTAAATCATAAACCTGATAAGGATAGTACTCTCCCCCAAACAGAATATTGCTTAACATATCATATAGCTCCCTATATTCTGTGACATGCTTAATCATATCATCATACAAAGTATTGGGACCTTTTACAACAATATTTACAGCCTTCAATATGCCTTCCTTATCCCATGTAAGTTGCTGTTCCTCATCCACTAATTTACAAATATAGGATACCAGATAAGGATATCCTGATGTATAAGCATGAATAAGCTCTGCACACTTCTGTACATCCATCTCTATACATTTATCTGTTTTATAGTTTTCCAGCATGCCTCTAATATCCTGAATGCGGAAGCTCATATCTACCTTGAAATCTGCTGCAATATTCCAAGGGCTGTTATATTTGTGCTGCTCATCCGATCTTATGCGATGCTTTAAGTTCTTAATATCATACACCCCTGCCAGAATAACCGACTGCAGGCTTGCTACTTCCTCTCTATTCATATAAGCATTTCTAAGAATGCCAAGGAAATCAAGAAAAACCTGATTATTCGATGCACTGTCTACCTCATCAACCATTAAAACAACCGGCTTTGGTGTATTTTCACACAATTGGTTTAATGCCATCAATAATCCACGCAAACCAACCTTTTCATTTTCCTGTAGCGCTATCCTCTGTAATCCGTCCAAAGCACTAGCTTCCATCTGATAACCACTCATTTTTCCATGAAAGCGGACTGTCTGTAGTAGCATCTCTGCCAACACTTTAGAGAATCGGTATTCATCTTGAAAATCCCCTGCTCCAATACTTTGGAAATCAAGTGATAAAATAACATATGAGCTACCCAAATAAGTGCGAAGCATTTTTAATGTTGTTGTCTTTCCATACTGTCTTGCCTTATTAATAATAAAATACTCGCCTTTATCAACAAGTCTTTTGATTTCTATCAGTTTTTCACTAATATCAACCATATAATGTTTATCCGGATAACAACAGCCTGTTATGTTAAACCTTTTCTCCATGCAATGACTTTCCTTTCTACGAATTTCTTCTTAATATCTTCCGTGCTAATGCCTTTGCTTTTTCTTTTATCGTTGGTTTAATAAAGTTCGGGTACTGGGCATTCGTTCCCTCCCACTTATGAAAAGCAAATGGCATAATCCCCTGCACCTCAGGTATCATCTGTTCATGGCTGTAATACTTTGCCACTTCAAGTGGTGCTATGCGCATCCCTTCTGCTTCTAGCAGATGTCTTATTTTACAACAGATGAAACCATCCTCATAGAACCACATCTTTCCATATGCATATTCACCTTCCCATGGAACATTCGCTTTCTTTGGGAAATCCATGAGTCTTTTACTACGAATTCCTGCGCTGTTACCTACACGACAAATATTACCATAAATATCACGATAAGTGGTCGTGTCCCCCTCCTTAGGCAATGGCCACGGAGCCCCAATATAATCATAGTCAAGGAACTCATCTCGCCACATTTCCGGATGTACGACAAAGCCATCTGCATGCACAATCAATGCATAATCTGTCTTAATGTGGTCACCGAGTTCATATACCATCTTATAATTAAAATCATCTATATTCGTCAGCTTGCTCGTATGACTGTAGCGTATGGACTTTGGCAAACCTAATGGCTTTTTATGTGTGATTAATACCACATCTCCAAAATCTATACCACGCATACTGTATTCCATTGCCTGAATCGTTGCCTTTACGTTTACACTCGTCATAGCTACCAGTGTTACCTGTGGAAGCTGTAGCTTTTCTATCTTTGTTTTCATTCTATTAATCAATTCCTCTTACTAATCGTATTATATTTACTCGTTAACCTCTACCTGTTCTATCATACATTCATGCTTTTTCGCTTCTTTATCATAATTAATTCCAACCAAAAGCAAGTTTCCACGATATGCCGATAAGCTCTCTGTATATCGCTTATCTTTTATCTGTGCAATTGCTCCCTGCACGCTTTTATCATATTTTAACTCGATAACCATTGCCGGTTTATCCGCTGCTTTCGATTTTGGAATAAACACGATATCTGCATAGCCCTTTCCCGTTGGTAGCTCACGAAATATTGTATAATACTCTCTTGCCGCATAAAATGCTAAAGATATCGTATAACTTAAAGCATTCTCATCATTGTATGTCAAAATAGAAGTCTCATAATGGGCTTTTTCCACGCCCTTCGCAACCGTTTCTGTATCCATTGTCCATACACTTTTTAGCAAAGTTTCTGACTCTCTTACAGAACGAATGATTTCCCCCCATGAAGTATTCCTGATTGCCGTAATAAATTCTTTGGAAATCTCTTTGTTTGGAATATACACTGCTTCCTTTTCCCTATCATATGCAAGATATCCTAAATGTACAAGCAACGTCAACACATCTTCATAACTATGGAACGTCGTCATATCATTCACAAAGCTTCTTACATCTATCTGTACCTGCTCCCCAGCAAGCATTTTAATAATAGCATCCTTCAAGCCATCATAATTCATATCAATGTATGTGCGTAATGCTTCAAAGGTCTCTGTCTGATTCCAATAAGTATCAAAAGTATTTGCAAGCATAGCTCCCACAACTGACCTCGGATTATAGATAGACTCAACTTTGCCTAGATGATAACCATCATACCATGTCTTGGTATCTTCAAAACTCATCTGATATCGCTCACATAGCTCTCTTACTTCCTCTTCTTGAAAACCAAAATATCCTGCAAGCGTTCCTGCATTTGTCATAGAATATTCTGTAAACATATTCAAGGCTGAATGTGTCCCGTATTTCTTGATTGGTAGGATTCCTGTCATATAGGCAAGTGCAATATATTCTTTATCTTTCAGCCAATTACGCAGAAAATCAAGGTATTTTCCCTGTTCTTCCTTTTTGTCCTTGTATTCACGGAAGATACAGTCCCATTCGTCTACCAGAATAATAAAAGATGTATTCAACTTCCGATATATGTCAGTCATTGTTCTATTCAGGCTCTTTGGGTTAAAAAAACGTATTTCTGAATATCTTTCCAATAATTCCCAAAGTATGGATTCCTCTATTAATGCGACCAACTCATCCATACTTTTACTATCACTCATAAATTCAGTCATATTGATACGAATCACATCATATTGATTCAAATGCTTCTTATAGCTCTGAGCCTCACCAATTTTTAGATCTTTAAATAACTCATTTGCATTACTTTCCACATTATAATAAGCTGACAGCATTTTAATTGCCATTGATTTTCCAAATCTTCTCGGTCGGCTGACACAGACATATCTTTGTTCTGTATTAATCAAACGATTCAACTGCTCAATAAGTCCTGTTTTATCAACATAGATCTCTGAATTAAGACTGTCTTGAAAACCTTTCGTCGTTGGATTCAAGTAATACCCCATAGCCTGCGCCTCCTCCTTCTAAATTCCCATTCTACGCTTTAGCGAACGTAACATTCTAATAAACAAATCCTTGTATATCAGATATTTGGCATGATATCTTGCTGTGGTTAACTCGATACCACTTAATTTTTCTCCGATTCTTTGATAGTTCTTTGAATTCTTCTTATATTCCTCCAGTTCCTTACGACATTCCTCTGCAGTAAAGAGCTTTCCTTTTCTATCCATATAGGTAAAGCCAGAATAAATATTCTGCTCTGATGCCCAATAGCCATCAGACACATTATGTCTTGCCCAGTATTTTGGTGCTATTACATACTTCACCGTTTCACTGGTAAATGCTGGAAAGAATGCAAAAGTAGAATTCGACAATATTAAATAATGCGCATTTTTTATTACCGTATAGTCACCTGCTAAATCAAAATGAGCTGCTGGAACCCCAGGTAGAATCCTTCTGGCAGCCTCTATATCATCCGTTATTACCAGGAATTGCATATCTGCGCGTTTCGCCTTCATAACCTTCATGGCATCCAGCCAGTACTTTCTTCTAAGGAACAGTTCCGGATTACTGGTATACTCACCACCGCGAATGTTGATAATGCACAAATTCTCTATCGAATACTTATAATTATCATACTCTGGCTTTACCTTCATCCATTCCTTTATCTGTTCACGATATTTTCCAAAATAAGATTCATCCTGTAAATTACCGTATATAAGTGTTGTTTCATCCAATTCTAAAAGCTTCTCATCAGCCCCCGTAATATAACAACCATGCTCGATATCATGATTCGAATTCCCTAAATAGATTCTGTCTTCCTTCTCATGATAAGTATTCTTAAAATCATCTTTGGCAAGGTCTAATCCACAGTCCAGATCCATAAAATACATGCCTTTGTTACTGTGAATGTTGTTGGCTAAGATTTCACGATTTAAAATACTGAAATCCCAGCCTTTCTCCTCTGCCAGACATCTGATTGCAATATAACAGAACAGCTGGTTTCCCAAGCCCTGTCCTTTTAATAATTCTGTTGCTAAGATTTTATTGTCTGACACAACTTCACCCTACTTTCTATCTAATAATATTCGCCAAATTCATGATATTCATCCGTTGCGTTCCAATTGTTAAAATCAAGCGAACTCCCATTTATCTCATAAGTCCTAGCTTTTGTCTGTATTCCATTCTCAACTACTGTATAATAGTGATAACGTACTCTACTCTTATCTGCATCCTGAGCTAAAAAGAGGTTTATTCCCCAATCTTTGGCATATTCGATTTCATACATGCCGGAAAGCGTTGGAATTATATCATTTTGTGATGCATACACATCTGACACTATCAGTTCCTTTTCCAAATCTGCACCAGCCGGTTTTATAAACAAAATGGGATTTGTATTTTGTTCTAAATGCGTTGTTACATAATTCTCTCCATGGTCTGCTGTAATAACAATTGTAGAATTTTCATACACTCCTAGTTGTTGTAACATCTCTAAATAATTATACACTAAATTCATACTGCCTATATATTGTGAAATAGGACTTATTGTTCCTTCCTCTGCTTTTGTTCCATCTTCCGCCATCGTATAAGGTGCATGTGCGCCATTTAAATGAATAAATCTCAACGCCTTACTTTCATCTGAAATCTGAAGCTTATTTTTTTTAAATTGTTCAAAAACTTCAATATCATTAGCCACAAATGCAGGCATATCCCATTCTCTTTCCTTCACTACCAAATCGCTGATTATTCCTGATGTATACATATAATATTCTTTTAATGCATATGGAAGAATTCTATAATTATTAATTCTTACTATTGCTTCGGCACATCCTTTGAAAGAAATTCTCTCTTTTATCACATGACCTTCTTTTGCATAATTACCAGCTATCACTCTAATAGATTCACCAATATAATTTTCATCTTCTTCAAAGAAATATAATTGATATCCCTGCTCTTTCATCTGCTCCCAAAAAGAACATTTTTCAAACGCTTCATCCACATATTCATTTAGTGGCTTTTCATAAAAATGCAATTCTTCTGTCAACATATAAGGTACTGATGGAAATGTACGAGAGAATTGTGATACCGTATCCGGAAAATAAGTAAATCCATTTAACGGCTCTAAAAAATCTGGTTTCTGAGTAAGAATTTCATTAACATAATCCACATCATATGTATCCAACACGAACATGATTATATTTTCTTCTTTGGCCACTTCATACAACCCCTCGGTAGATAAATAATCATTTGTACTCAGTCCTTTGCTTTCTTGACTAAGACAACTAGGAATTAACGAAATTCCAGCCACTAACTGCATAATACACAAAACCGCTGATGAATATACCAATAACTCTTTTCGCTTAGCACTTATTAATCTATATGCAAAATATAATACTCCTAAAAGTAATACCCATATCATAAAATTACCAAGCTTAAATCCCACACTCCATTCTGCTTCTTTTCCATCCATTAAAAACAACTTGCCATTCAAAAACATACCTTGTATATAAGCGCAGATAGAAAAACTCCATAACATAAATAGAAATATTTCTTTTAATTTTCCCATAAACAAGAAATATATAATACTTACTCCAACTGAAACCAAAAGAATGAATAAAATATACCAATACCAAATTTGCTTTAACGAAAAAGAAAATTCATCCACATTAGTAAGATATGTTTCCATACCCGGATAAATAAATACTGTTACAATGAATAAGCTTAAAACAGCAACCGCTACTTTTATCTCTGATTTACTTGAATTATTTGTATATGTCATCATATATTGACATACAAATAAAATCACACCTCCAAATAAATGGCTTTTTGGCAACAGCACATCATATATAGCAGCATTCACATTTTCGTATCGTAAAATACCCAATAATAATACCACTATATAATATATCACCAAACATATAATACTTATTACTTCAAACAAACTGCTTTTTCTTTTTTTCGCCTTATAACAGTAATATAAAATGAATATACTGCCAATCATCAATATAATATCAAAAAAAAGGACAAATCCATCCTGAGCATATGAAAGAATTATATTCCCTTTTAGTAAAACAAATCGAAAACAATTTAATATCCAAAACTCAAAATAGCAATTTAATATCCATGTCAGAATCATTTTGATTCGAGTATCTCTTTTTTCACTTTTCCCAAATAAAATTATCGTAGCAACCGTTCCACCAAAAATAGATAAAAGTAGTATCATTACTAGCATAATTAATTCAGACATCTTTATCTCCACTCTACAATTTCGTCTCTACAATCTTTCCACCATCAACCTTATAGATGATGTCACATTTCTCAATCGTATTCAATCTATGTGCAATAATAACCATCGTCTTCTTTCCATGGAAGCTATTAATCGCATCCATAACAGCTTGTTCTGTCTCATTATCAAGAGCAGAGGTCGCTTCATCAAATACCAAAATCTCAGGATTATGATACAATGCTCTTGCAATACCAAGACGCTGTCTTTGCCCTCCCGAAAGTCTTACACCTCGATCACCTATGGTTGTGTCTAAACCTTCTGGTAGGGTCTTAATAAAGTCTTTTAACTGTGCTTCCTCTAATACTTGCCAGATTCTCTCATCGTCAATTTCTTCATCCGCAATACCAAAGGCAATGTTATTTCGAATCGGTTCATCTACCAGATAGATAGACTGTGGGATATAACCTATCTGAGCAAGCCAAGCCGGATAATTGTCAAAAATATTGTCGCCATCGCAAGTAATGGCACCTTCCTGCACCTTCAATAAACCAAGCAGGATATCTACAATCGTAGACTTACCAGCACCAGACGGCCCCATAATACCTACGGACTTACCGCATGGCACCTCCATGTGAGCATGATCAAAAATAAATTTATCCGTATTCGGATATGCATATACAATATCCTTAAGCTCGATTTTATTCGTAAGTTTCATAGACTTTTTCTCGTCTACTGGTAATAATGTCTGGTTATTTCTTCTGCTTATCTCACTGATATTCATATTTTCATACACATAATCAAGACATGGTCTGAAATAGGAAACATCTGTCAGATACGTATTGATGCGGTTTACGCTAGGTAATAATCTCATTGCTGCCACTGCAAAAGCGGATAACATCGGCACTAATGTTGCAATATCATTTCCAGCCACAATATAGTACATAATATAGAGAAGAATGCTTGTCATAAATACTGTTTCAATTAACAGTCTTGGAATGTTATTCATTACCGCATGCTTCTTACTATACGCGGCTCCAATCTTGCCACTGCCTTCGTAATTGTCTGCAAAGAAAGCTTCTCTATGAAGTACCTTTACATCCTTAATTCCATAGATTGCCTGAATTCTCCACTTCGCAATTCTTGACTGAATCGCCTGATTCTTAGCACCAAGTGCTGACATTTTAGGCTTGATAATCTTAAATAGCAACAACGACATGATACCGAATATGACTACCATAAATACAACAAGCTTCCAGTCTGTCACAAGCAACAGAACACAAATAAAGGAAAATACAACCGCCTCGGAAACAAGTGAAATTAAAGCCATCAAGATATTAAATACATTCGGAATATCACTGTCTGTCAAACGAAAAACGGTAGGAATATCTGCATCCAAATAAAACTCGTACGGTCTGTTTAAGAATTCTCTAAGTACCTGGCTAATTAGCTTATTTCTATTGTATGAAATAAATTTATTCTGTTCACTTGCAAGCAATAACAGAAACGCATTTTTTAGAATATACATAACAATCAAAATACTTAAAAACGGTATCACAAGACTACTTACATCCTCGATTCCAATAAAGTCCATGACCATTCTAATATATTTATTTTCCTGCGCCTGTACTGGGTCTATAATGACATACACAACCGGAAGAATTGCTGATACATTTAATGTCTCCAATAATCCCCCTACCAAAATCATAACACCCAAAAAGCAGATGTTAATCTTCTGTTTTCTATCCAATATATAACGCAGTTTCTTTACAATATCCTTCATTGCATTTCTGCTCCTTTCGCCTTCGCATGTTTTTATCTAAAAATACTCTCATAATCGTAATTCAGATAGTATTCTTTTTCTATTTCCAATCTCTCCAAATAGTTTTCCTTGGTTACCAGTCCAACTCCCGAAGCCATCCACTCTAGAATTTTTGTATTGATTTCTGGCGAATAATGCTCCTTGTCTCGATAATTGTTTGCATTCGTAATGACATCATATTGGTCATAAAAGTTAAATAACCTGACATTCGGACACTCTAATAACAACTCTGTAGCAATCTGCTCCGCATCAAACTGCATCTGCATCATACCTTCCTGATTCAGAAAATCCCAATAATAAATACTATATGGTGTATAAAAAATATAAAAGGTAGTATCCGGATACTTATTTACCATATCCACAAAATTCACCTTTACATTTTCTGTAACCATCTGCTTCTCTTCTTCTGTTAAGCCCGATATCATCTCCGCCTTAACTTCCCAACGATCATAGCTTTGCATGATATATTCTAACCCTGTCTCTTTGTTCCATGATGAATACTCATCCATCGTTGTACTGGGTTGTCCTAGCAAGGTTCGTGCCATATTCGGAAGCACACCATGATAGAGTACAGATTTATTAAACACATAAGACACATCATTCCATGGATTATCATCATATAGATAAGTCGGATATCCTTCATACTGCGTCCAGTCCTTATCCCTTATTAATGCACTATAATCCATTGTCCAAATAATGGTTTTCAAGTTTGAATTCCTCTGCAATGCTCTTTCTAGATTCTCCGATAGTTCCTTATATCCAGCTCCGGAAAACGTCTCCTTTACAGACTTCGTTCCAAACAAAGCGTCTACCTCTGTCGGCTTAAAATTCTGCGCCATAGAGGTTCCTGTCACAATAGCATTATAATCAAAATGTCTTGATATCCCGTCATTCGTATAGCGTTCATCATATAACCTATATGATATAAAGGAAAACGGTTTGTGAAAATGGAAATATGGGTCAAACACGTATACCATCGCAAACACAAGAAAAATCGCCCCAAGCAGACACACTATGCACTTTTTAAACCATTTCTTTTCTTGATTCATCGTCCCGTCCCTACTAAAAATTAACATACAAGAATTCACTAACCTCTGATAAAGACAAAATACTCCACACCATCAATACTACAATAACTACTATCTTTTTATCCGATAGCTTCATGCTCAAAACCTTCTCCTGTGTATTCTTCATAAAAATACATGCAAGAAGTGCCATAATGATAAATATCAACAATAACACGCTCGGATAAGCAGTCATCATACTGCTTAAGCCTAGACGATACAATAACTTTAATTCTATCAAATCATGAAATGCCTCCGTTAATGGCGCATAGATTTCTCCCCAACCTGCATGGAATAATCGATTCCACAACTCCATTGCCTGTGTCACAGACTCTGCACGGAACAAACTCCATAAAAAGGTAACCAGAATAAAAGTAACTACCATTTTGACAGCATTTGGAATCCTTGCCATAACAGCTTTGCTCAGCTTAAATCTCTCTATCACACTAAAAAGCCCATGTATCGCTCCCCACAAAACAAAGGTCCAGTTCGCACCATGCCACAAACCACTAATCAAAAACACAAGCCATACATTGACATATGTTCTGATGGTTCCCCTCCGATTTCCGCCTAATGGTATATAAACATACTTTGTAAAGAATTTCGTCAAGGTTATATGCCAACGATCCCAGAAATCCATAATCGAAGTAGCTTTGTATGGCGAATTAAAATTAAATGGAAGCTCCACATGAAAAAACAAACCAATTCCATAAGCCATATCACAATAGCCGCTAAAGTCAAAATATAACTGAAGTGAATAGCACACCATAACAAGGAATGCACTTGGTGTATTCAACAATGGTATATCTCGATAACCAATAGCTACTATTTTCGCTAAGGTATCTGCTAGTAGTACCTTTTTAGCAAGTCCTAACGCAAATGCATAGATTCCCTTAGATAGATTCTTATAATTCAACGTATGATTTGCTTCATCACGTAACTGCGCAATCAATTCCACATGTCCCACAAGTGGTCCCTGTATCAGCTTTGGAAAAAACATGCTATATGCTGCAAATTCCAAAAATCCGTATTTCTCACAATCTCCTCTATAAGAGTCAATCAAATATGCCAATTGCTGAAATACATAAAAGCTAATTCCCAATGGCAAAGCCAAATCTAATAAAGTGATATCTGATTCAAATATCTCGTTGATATTCCCTGCAAAGAAATTAAAGTACTTATAATAAAACAGGATACCTATATTCCATAAAAGCCCCACGAACAGAATCACTTTTCTTCCTTGCTTCGCCTGCACTCTTGCTATCATCTCCACAAGTATAAAATTAACGAAAATATTAACGAGCAAAACCGTTAAATTTCCTAGACCTGTATATGCACAAAACCACATAGACATACCTGTCAAAAACATCAATGCAAGCTTATGCAGTTTTGCATAATGCAATCCATAGTACCCTAACAGAACTACTGGTAAAAATAAAAATATAAAAATATAAGAATTGAAAAGCATACTTGCTCCTTTGGTTTAGCTTCTATTCCTCAATGGAATAATTATCTTCTCATACCCCTTTGTTACATGGCTATACAGTTCCGGGCTCACCAACGCCAGCTTCATTCTGGCACGGTCACCTGTTGCAACAAACTCCTGACTGTATACTCTCAGAATCTCCTGTCGATTCTCCTTTAACTCGTCTGCAATCCGCTTCGCATAATCTCCGCGAGACTGTTTATCTTCCTTCATCCAGTCCATGTAATAAAATAGCAGTCTGCGATAATAGTAATATGCTGCGTAGTCTCCCAATTCCTTAGAAACATTATGTCTAATATGAGAAATATGCTCTCTCCAAAAAGGAAGCTCATCCTGAAACATTCTTTCACCGCGCTTTACGTTCATGATACTTCCATCGCGGTCAAGAACATAGTTATATAAGCATTGATCTATATAGACACCTCTGTCCGCCTTGCAAAATGCCTTGGTGGTATACATAATATCCTCTGAATTCTTTCCTTTTGGAAATTGTACACCATCTACGATTTCTCTCGCATATAGCTTGCTCCACACCGAATTATAGATGATATAATCATCACAATCGCCTATATAAGCCCGTAATAACTCTTCCTTTTCAAAGGCTGTCACTTTACCCGTTCCACCTTGTACCACATGGTCTTTATATACCTGAGCATAACGGCATACTGCAACCTGAGCATGATGTTCCACACATGCCTGATACATTTTTTCATACATTTCGGGCTCTATCCAGTCATCACTGTCCACATAACCGATATATGCACCACCTGCAATCGCAAGTCCTGCATTTCTCGCATCTGACAAACCACCATTTTGCTTGTGTATAACCTTGATTCTCTGGTCTTTTGTTGCATACTCGTCACACATCTGCGGTGAATGGTCTGTGGAACCATCATCCACTAAAATAATCTCCAAATTCGTATAGGTCTGCTGCCATATAGAATTCATACATCGTTCCAAATACTGCTCCATGTTGTACACCGGAACAATAACGGATATCAAATCCTTCTGCTGTATCATCAACAAATCTTTCCTTCTGCATCTATTAATATCCAGCCCGGCCAATTCTCATGCATCTGACTGGCTGTTATACTCTCATAGTTATCATGCCGCAATGGTCGAATCATAAGCTTATGCTGATTCTGATTCAACCTCGCTCCCCAAAAGCTAAATGTCGAGTTTGCACAAATATTATGCTTGCACTTGCTCATGAGCTGCATATCAAAGAGGCTGTCCTCTCCCGTATTCCAATCCACAATACGGATATCCTCTCCCTGATAATGCTCACGCACATACGAAACATCATCCGAAAAGATATAAAACACAGGGTTTTCTACTCTTTCTCTGATAAATCGCATGGCACTCGCATAATAATCATCTGTGCAGATTCCCATATAGCGTTTTCCGTCAGCTACGGCCAAATAATCCGTCCTACGAATATGAACACTGACTGCCTGCTCCCGCTTCATCTGTTCCATACACTCATGATTCTTAGGATTGCTACTCTGTGGAAAGATTAGTTTTCTCTGAAGCGCAGATATTCTATCCTCATAATACTTCTCACAATCCCAAAAACCATAAAGATATATTTCATCTTTTTCAAAAAGTTCGGGCATATAATTACTTTTCTCCTGGAAAGTCTTGTCCTGTCTTCCCAAAAGCTTTCTTCGTATTCTATTTGCAAACGTCATACTGTTATCCAACAATCTCGTTCGTTCTTCCTTTGTGCAGACTTCATACTCTAGACCTTCAAAACGGGGCAATTCAAGCTTACGCCACTCCCGTTCCTCGCCTATAGCTTCTGTATAAGCATAGAAATCAAGCTTTACCTCTCTTCCCATGCTCTTCAATTTCTCATACATCGCATATTGATATAGCTGATTTCCAAGTCCACCCATAACATGTATGATGACCATAAAGGTTACCTCTTTTTCTTTACTCTGCTCTTTTTATTCCTTCTTCCGGTGCTGTTAGCAATAACAGCTCTGCTGTGGTGTCTACCAGCTCCTCTATCGTATAACCATAGTTTTCCAACGCTCTAGCAATGGTATCTACTTGACCGGAAACCACATAAAGCTTCTCTGGTAATCCATTCGGATAAACCTCTGTCTGTAAAAATTCTATCCATTCCTCATCAGAATAGCTTAAGGATTCCAAATTCTGGCTACAATATACATTCTCCCACTTATCCTCTGTATACGCATCATCATGTGTAAAATAGTACACAAACGGATAACGCTGATGGAAGTTTACATAAGTAGGGATTTGATATCCTTCCCGCTCATACCATGTCGAAGCAACTGTTCTCAAATCCATCTTCATCCAATGGTCATTGATTCGCTTCACACCATAACTGCTAAATAATAATGCCGCAAGAATCACTCCTACTTGCATAACCGGTACAATTTTGCGTATCCATGCCTTTCCACTCTCTGCAAGTATTCTTAAAAATTCATGTAGAATGACAACAATGAGAATAAACCACATCGGTAAAATGAATAAATTGTAGCGGTTACCAAACCAACCATACGCATAGAAATTCAAGGTTGTTAACACGTAATAAATCAGATAAATACCAATATTGCAATTGATAAACATCTTTAATTCTTTCCGTTTGGTACAACGATACGTAATGATACCTATGATTAGTAATGCAAACAAAAGAATCCAAATTGCCCAGGTCAGCTTGTCCCAGTCTCTATCATAATCAAGCATACACCAACGCAATACCCACATCATACTGTCAAAAAAATCTAAGATAATGTTATTCCCTGTTATTTCAAGCGGCTTTTCAATTCCCATCGTAGATACGGGATTTTTAGACTGCGGTATTAAAAAGAGCAAGATAAGCGGTACTCCTGCGCCTACCCCAGCAACTACATAAGATACCAACGATGTCTTAAAAGCTTTCCAGTCTTTCTGTCTCATATAATAAAACAACAACTGAACTGCCATCGGGACCATAACAAATGCCGCTCCATAATGTGTGTAAATATTTACTACGCACATGACAGCAAATCCAAGTACTCTTTTGATAGTTACTTTCTCCAAGATATGAAGATACAGATACACTGTCCAAATCAACAACATAATCAGCATACTGTATTCCGACGCCTCTTTGACATAATACATCAATATATAGATACTAGAAAATACAAATACCGATAACGTAGCTGTAAAGCGATCGCACAGCTTCTTCATAACGAGATACAATCCGACCACTGCTACAAATACCATAACAACACTGGAAAAGCGATACCACCAGCCATCCTCACTAATCTGTAGCCACAGACACATGACCCAGTTATATAATGGGGGTTGCTGCTGGATATTTGCCATTCTCTGATACATCGTCTCGTATTGTGTTATTCCCTGAATCGCACCCTTTACCGGAATCGAACAATAGAATTCCATGGTCTCATCTTGCCAAATGGGGGCATCCATCAGCCGAAACAATGCCATAATCCAGTAATATACAAAAACAAGCCCTGCTGTAAGCCATTCCGGCAAATTCCACTTATCTTTTAATCTCATTCTTCCTTAATCCTCTATCTATGATAAATCTCACACATCCAACTCTGGAACATCAAAATATACCAAATCTGAATTCGCCAATTATCATTTTCCACATAATCCTTCCAGATTCTCCATACTACATCCGGATTCAAGATGCCTTGCTGCTCCAAGGTCTTTCTATCAATTAAACTCTCCGCCCAAGCACGCAATTCCGACTCCTTGAGCCATTTCATAATCGGAATAGAAAAGCCTTTCTTTGGTCTATCCATCATTTCCTTTGGCACATAACGATACAGCACATCCTTTAAGACGAGCTTACCTTCCTCACCCTGTTTCTTATATTCCATCGGAATTGTCCATGCAAATTCGACCACGTCTTTATCCAGCATAGGAACTCTGGTTTCCAGCGAAACTGCCATCGCTGTTCTATCTACCTTTACCAGAATATCGTCAGGATGGTATACTTCCATATCCATGAGCATAATACTGTTTCTGGTATCTGTAAGCTCTCCATAAGGCATCTCATTATGCTTATAAGAATGTGCCTCTTTTTCCAATGCAATATCAAGGTTTGCCGCCTCCTGCGCATTGGAAAGCTCGTATAAATGCTCTGCACTCTTTGCCCCTAACAAATATGCCTTGGTCTGTAAAAGTTGATTGTTTTTTCCAACCGGACAATGAAGCACCAACTCACTACAAAGCTTTCGTATTCCATACGGGAAGCCTTTCATCTTACCCCAGATTCTATCAATGGATGGGTAAGTCATATAGCCACAAAACAGCTCGTCTCCACCATCCCCACTTAGAGAAACCGTTACATGCTCTCTTGTCATCTTACTTACCAAATAAGTCGGTATCTGCGAAGAGTCTGCAAACGGCTCTGCAAACATATAAGACAATTTAGGAATCACAGCCTTTGCATCCTCTTCTGTAATATACAGCTCTGTATGCTCTGTCCCCAAATGATTTGCTATATCCTTTGCATAGGTTGCCTCATTATACTTCGGGTCATTCATTCCTATCGTAAAGCTACGAACCTTTTGGCTAGACTGCGCCTGCATCAGTGCTACAATCGTACTACTATCAATTCCTGCTGATAAGAATGCTCCAACCGGAACATCAGCTACCATTTGATCTTTGATGGATGCTTTTAATAATCTTTCCAGCTCATCTGCTGCTTCTTGGCGACTTCCTTTAAATGGATTCGCCTGTCCATACTTAGCAGCCTCTCTGACTGACCAGTATTCACTAATCTTCAACTCTTTATATGGTGCATCAATTTCCAGCATACACCCTGCGTCCAGCTTATAGATATTCTGGTAAATAGAATATGGTGCCGGAATATAGCCATGAATAAAATAGATCTGCAGCACCTTGGTATCTATCTCATTATGAAAATCTTCTAACGCTGCAATACTGCCTAAGTCTGATGCAAATACAAAGCTATTATTTACAAACCCATAATAAAGTGGTTTTTCACCGATACGATCACGCATCAATGTCAGCTTTCCTGTCTTCTTATCCAATAACGCAATCGCAAACATGCCCTTGCACATCGCTAAGGTTTCTCTGACTCCATACGCTTCAAATGCCTCTAACAACACTTCTGTATCGGACGTACTTCTAAATGCTGTTACCTTCTTCTCTGCAAGAAGCTTGTCCTTTATGGTCTTATAATTATATATTTCACCATTAAATACACATACATATCTTCCGGATGCAGAATGCATCGGCTGTGAACCATTCTCTGATAAATCCACAATCGATAGTCTTCTATGTCCTAACACAACACTTGCATCTTCATTTGCCCAGATATCTCCTGCATCCGGTCCACGATGATACATTCTTGTATTCATTTTCTCTATATTTTCTTTCCAATTCTTAGGATGATTACAAAATCCAGCAATCCCACACATGCCTGACACTCTCCCGTCTTTGAAACTATAAATTGTATAACATTATTTATGTTCATATACACAATACCATCATTAGATAATAACATAATTGCCCTTTACTTTCAATGTTTCCCTCATCCTATCCGCGTTTCTAAATACAAAAAAGACCACCTTTGTGGCCTTTTAAATTGTTTATTTTTTTGCAATTTTCCCCAAATACTCTTCCCATTTTCTATTTACTTCTTCAGGTTTCATTTTTTTTGCAATATCATGAGCGTTTTCTCCTATTTTTTTCGCAAATTCTGCATCGGATAAAATTTTTCTAAACGCATCGGATAACGCAAAAGCATCACCAACCGGAACGAGTAAACCATTCACACCATCTTCTATCAAGGTAGCAGGTCCTCCACATGGACAATCGGTTGATACAACCGGTATTCCAAGTGCCATTGCCTCCATTACTGAATTCGGCATTCCTTCTGTATTTGAAGTAAGAGTAAAAATTCTTGCTTTGCAAATTCGATCCGCAATATCCGTCACACTTCCCGGCATAGAGATTCGTTCTGTTAAACCTTTTTCTGCAATTAATGTTTCGAGTTTTTCTCTGTTTTCTCCTTCACCATAGATAACTAGATTCGTAGTCGGATATTCTTCTGCAATTTTGGCAAACGCATGAATGAGCATCGCATGATTCTTGTTCTCGTCAAGCCTTCCGGCTGCAACAATGACATCCTCTCTTTCTCCGGTATATCGTTTTTCCAGGAAAATCGGATTCATTGGGTTCGGAAGAATTACCGCCTTCTTACGAACTCCCTTGGGAAAGAACTCTCTTGCCTGTTTCGTCTGAAGAACAATCCCATCTGCAAAGCGAAAAGTTAATTTTGCAATAGCCTGCATAAATTTTCCTTCATATTCCATGGTTGGTTCCCCACGTACTGACACCGCTACGTTACATGGCAAGAAGGCAGCGGTTGCAATTGCCATCAGATTATTTTTACCTAAAAAAGACAATATCACATCCGGCTTATACGCCTTCCAAATACTACGAAGCTTCATAAATCTTGCTAAGAAATTGTGAATACGTCCTCCCTGTAGCTCATGCTCCTCAGGCTCTGAATATACTCTTCGAATCTCAGGTGATAAATCATATTCCACTTCTTTTTTATATTGTGTTACCAGAATAACATCATAATGATTCTTATGAAGATATTCTGCCAAATTCACCATAACACGTTCTGAGCCCCCTTTTTGAAGGGAACTGATAAATAGTGCTATTCTTTTCATTCATATTCTCCTTAACCTGCGAATTTGTGCCACTGCACAAATTTGCATGCGAAAATATTATTTTCGCATTACATATATGTCTGATACCATAACTGGAACGCGAAGAAAGACCATGCCGTCTTCGAGAAATTAGAACCGGTTGCCGGTCCCTTATCTCCAGTCCTTAAATACTCGTGAATAAAACGATTCACATATTCCGCATTAAAAATATCCTGCTTTTTCAAATATTCCACACTGCACATATCTACAAGCCGTTCCTTCAATGGTCCTCGCATCCACTTATCGAGTGGTACACCAAAACCAACCTTTGGCCTGTCTAGCAGCTCCTTAGGAATATAATCATAGGTTATATCCTTTAAAATCCGTTTCTTTACACCATTGGCATACTTATATGAATGCGGAAGTCTGTAAGAATATTCCATCACATTTACATCCAAAATTGGACATCTAGATTCAATGGAATACTTCATCGAAGCTCTGTCTACCTTACAGAGGATATCACCTGGCAGATAGGTCTCTTCATCCAGAAGCATACGACGCTCCTGCCAGTTCTTTTCTCCATATTTTTGCTCTATTGGATACTTAAATGGCACACCACTCTCCGGCAACATTTTATCAATCGCTCTAATATAAGAACTTCCGCCAATCTGTGTCTTTGTTGTTTTATCATGATTGCCTGCTACTACCTGCACTGCAAACGGTAGCTTCTCCATCAGCTTCATCTGCTTAAAAGGTGGCAAATTGCATACACCATACGTCAGTTGGCCTAATACATCAAGCTTCTGTGCCTTTGCTACACTATCATAGATATTGTAACCACAGAAGAACTCATCTCCACCGTCACCAGAGAGCACAACCGTTACATCACGGCTTGCAAGGTCAGATACCAACATAGAAGGAATCTGCGAACTGTCTGCAAATGGCTCATCATAATACTTAGGAATGCTTTCCACCAGACCAAACATCGTCTTTTCATCGATATAGGTTTCTGTATGCTTTGTTCCTAAGTAATTGGCCACTTCCTTGGCATACTTTGCCTCGTTATATTTCTCTTCATTAAAACCAATAGAATAGGTTTTCACCGGTTCAGAGCTTGCTTCCTGTGCAAGAGCTGTTACCAATGAGGAATCATATCCACCACTTAAAAAGGTTCCAAGTGGAACATCTGCAATCATTCTCTTCTTTACAGAATCTCGCAGAATGTTCTTCAACTCTTCCTTGGCTTCCTCATAGCTTCCCACAGGCTCTGCCTTCTTACGACAATACACCTCTGCAATATCCCAGTACTTCCACTTATCCGTCTTGCCGGTCTGTACCGAGAATCTTACAATTCCGCCCGGCTCAACCTTATAAACATTCTCAAAGATAGAATCCGGCTCATTGATGCACTGTTGGAACATATAGCGCTTTATAACGTCTTTTCTTATCTGCTTTGGAAAGTCAGGATGTGCCATAATCGGCTTTAATTCCGAAGCATAAACAAGCCCATCCTCTTTTTGCCAGTAATACAATGGCTTCTTTCCAATTCTATCTCTTACTAAATATAATTCATTTGTCTCTCGATCATACAAGGAAATAGCAAACATTCCTTGAAATCGGTCAATACAGGATATTCCCCATTTTAAATACGCTGCAAGGATAACCTCTGTATCACAATGCGATTTAAATGGATAGTCTCTCAATTCTTCTCTTAATTCCAAAAAATTATAGATTTCTCCATTATAAGAGATTACCAATCTCTCATTTGCCGAATGCATCGGCTGATGTCCTAGCATAGACAAATCAAGGATAGAAAGACGTCTCTGTGCCATCCCCACACAGTAGCCTTCCTTCGCCTCAAATATTTCTTCTCCACTGTCATTCGGACCTCTATGATACATCGTATCATTCATCGCCTTTAACTGGTCAAGAGTGATACTTCTTTTCGAGATAAATCCGCATATTCCGCACATGGTCTACGCCTCCTTATTTTTATCACATTTGTAGTAGCAATTTCGCACTTTTTTCGTTACCATTTATTTACATACTTCAAGGACATAACTCTCCCATTCCTTGAAAATCATCTCTGCTCCCGCTTTTTCACCGATTTGGGATGCATTTTCACCAAGCTTTTTAGCAAATTCCGGCTCTTCAATCAGTCTGTTTACTGCTACCGCAAGTGCTTCCTCGTCTCCAACCGGAACAAGTAAACCATTTTCTTCCTGTGTAATTACCATCCTCGGCCCGCCTGGCGGACAATCCGTGGCAACAACTGGAAGTCCTAATGCCATTGCCTCAAGCATTGCATTCGGCATCCCTTCATAATCAGATGAAAACGCTGCAACAGCTCCATTTATCATATCCTTTTCCAACTGATCACTTCCGCCCATAAGCTTTACATAGTCACCAGCATGCATCTCCTTGATAAGCGCCTCAAGCTTTTCCTTGGTTCCATCGAATGAATCAGGACCAAATATCTTTAAAACATATTCCGGATGTTTCTCATGAACCTTTGCAAAAGCACGAATCAGCATTGGTTGATTTTTAAAATCCACCAAACGTCCTGAATGCACCACAGTTTTTTCCCGTTTTTCAGGTATCGGATTCCCAATAAATTTAGTACTTATTGGATTTAGAATAATCTTTGACTTTTTCCGTATGAACTCAGGAAAAAAATCTCTCTGATCGGGTGTTTGAAATACACATCCTGCTGCCCTCGGAAATAAGAGTGGAATCTGTATTTTGTCCGAAAGAAAATCATAGTAACCTATCGGATTAATTCTGACTGATATCAATACCGGAATCTTAGTCCCAATCGTTGCCGTAAGTGCCCGGTAATTTGCCTTTCTTGCAAACGCAATCACTACATCAGGCTTTACTTCTTTTAAAAATTTTCTCAGATTCATAATCCTTGCCAAGAACATAGCTGGTCTTCCCTTTTCAGCCTGTTTCTCTGTTAATCCAACATGCACTCTCTTTACCTTGGGATTTATCTCATATTCATCTTCTCCCTGCCATTCTGTTGCAATATATACTTCATAACCATGTTCCGCGAACTGCCCGGAGAGATTCGTCACCACACGCTCTGCTCCCCCTCGCTCGAGACAATTCAAATGAAATACAATTCTCTTCATATACTCCTCCTACAGGCACACGCGTTTTCTATACATACCGCTTCTCTATTGCATATAATACGCTTTATACCACTCTGCAAATGCCCGCAGACCATCTCTTAAACTTGTCTCCGGCTTGAATCCAAAATTTCTGATTAAATCATCGACATCTGCATACGTCATTTCTACATCGCCTGGTTGCATAGGAACCAGTTCCTTGTGTGCTTCAAAATCATAATCTGCTTCCAATACACCTGCACGAATCAATTCCTGCTGAAGAATATCTACAAAATCCAATAAATTCTCCGGCTGGTTGTTCCCAATGTTATAAACCTTATATTTTACACCATCCGCGTTTGCATCCGGTGCCTTTTGCATAACCTTTACAACACCGGTTACAATATCATCAATATACGTAAAATCACGTTTACAGTTGCCATAATTGAAAATCTGAATCTTTTCTCCTGCTCTTAATTTATTCGTAAAGCCAAAATATGCCATATCCGGACGTCCTGCCGGACCATATACCGTGAAAAATCTTAATCCCGTAGATGGAATATCATACAATTTGGAATACGCATGTGCCATCAACTCATTGGATTTCTTTGTTGCTGCATACAACGATACCGGCATATCTACCTTATCCTCTGTTGAATAAGGTATTTTTTTATTCATTCCATATACGCTGGATGAACTTGCATATACGAGATGTTCTACCGGATTATGGCGACAGCATTCTAGAATATTGTAAAATCCCATAATATTAGCTTCTATATAGGCATCCGGATTAGTAATTGAGTATCTGACTCCTGCCTGTGCAGCAAGATTTACAACCAGTTGTGGCTTATATTTTTCAAAAACAGACTCTACCAAACCTTTATCAGCGATATTTCCCTTAATAAAGGTAAACTTGGTATATTGCCTCAATTCTGCCAATCTTGCTTCCTTCAATGCAACCTCATAATAATCATTCACATTATCCAAACCAATAATCGTAATATCTTGATTCATCTCCATGAGACACTTTACAAGATTTGAACCAATAAATCCTGCTGCCCCCGTAATGAGCACCGTTTTTCCTTTTAAATCAACATTATAGTTAACCATTTCTTGCACCCTCTTTTTTGCTATTGCTCCTTTTTACTCTCAAAAATCTTCCATCCTTCTACCAGCATAATCAATCCCGCTTGATAAAACAACGGTGTATTATACAACATATATCGCATCTGACAATAAATAGTAATGGATGTCAGACCTACCGTTCCCAAAATCGAAATCAACGTAATCGCCGCAAATGGTAATGCACTTGCTGATACCATTTTATACGACTGCTTTCGGCAGAGGAATACAAATACACTGATATATGCCACATATAGAAACAATGCTCCCCAGTTTAATACCGGATGAACCTTTAATACCGTTGTAATCATTCCATGAATCACATTACAGAAAAACAGCTTAATCAGATTAGGAATGCTTTCAGGCAACAGTTCTTTCATCAAGGTTCCTGCAACCTCATGATAATACTCTTCCCATTGCTCCTGCGGAATTCCATTTTTCTCCTGATATTCTCTTACCACCACATTTACAATATCAAACTTAATTCTGTCATAAGAAAGACTATAATGGTCTTCTATATTATGCCAGCCCTTTCCTGCATACGCAAGGTTATACTGCTTCTCATCTGCGCGTCGCATGATTTCCAGAAAGATTTCTTTATGCTGTTCATCTTCCATCGCATCTGCCATTTCTACATCTGCAAGGTAAATCTCTGTTCCCAGAATAAAGCTGGAATCTCCTGTGTGTTGCTCAAATACACCTCTACTTACAAGGTTATAGCTACAATCTACAAACACAACACCCACATAACTCAACACCACGACCAGAATCGCTTCTGCCAAAACAAGATACCATTTTCTCTTATCCATAAAGCGAACATATAGAATGCATAAAAAAATCAGTGGCAATGTAACTAGCATTTGCTTTCGAATGGAAATCAAAACAACTGCCCAAATTGCCGCTGTCAAAATGCTTTTCTTATTCTTATCATATAAAATGCCAAGCAAAGACAAAAAGAAAAACACCCACAAGGAATAGGCGATTCCTTCTGTTTCAATGCTGTTAAAATAGCTGTATCTGCGCTGTGCAACAAAACGATTCAATAATGTTATGCCATATTGAATCACCAAAATTCCTATTGATATAAGCCAGTTTAACTCAAATCTCTTTTTCAAGCTGTATGTTAATGCTGTAGCCGCAAGCGCTGCTATCAAACATTGTAAAATCACTGCTACGTGTAAATAAATATTCGTACCAAATATTACTCTTAAAATCCATAAAAAGCTACAATAGCCCGGCTCTCTATCACTCGTCATATTGATATAGGATGGCGCATCCTCCGTCAGAATAATTCCATCCTGTAGATACCATAGCAGATAAAATACTGCACTTATGATAAAAACACCAACCCATATTGCTTTTTTCTTATCCCTTAAAACACCATGCTCCTTCAAAGGTCTCTCCTCTTCAACATCATTCTATCTTTACAAGCCTATTTCCTACGTATCTTCTGCTATTAATCTCTCTATTTCCTTCACATACGCTTCCATCCCGAAATCAGCTGCTCTTTTCACTGCCTTATTCTGATACCCTGCCCGCATGTTGTCATCTATTAACAGCATTTCCAATTCTTCTGCAAAGACTTTCTCTTCCTCTGTTATTTCATCAGGATTCAAATTCTTTGCACCTTTTAAAATCGGCGTCAGCACCCCATAATCTCCATGATATACTTTATTTTGATTTTCACTTTTCTGATAATCATCCTGCAAAATCTCCGCCGGTCCTGTCTTACAATTTACACTGACACATGGAAGTCCGCAAGCCATAGCTTCAATCAAAGCATTCGGAAAGCCTTCACTGTCCGATGTCAGTGCATACACATCCGCTCTTGTCAGTAACGCAAACGGATTTTTCTGCACGCCTGTAAAAAGTACATCCTGCTCCATATGGAGTTTCTTCGCAAGTTCTTTATATTCATCAAAATCGCCTGCTCCAATTAGCATAAGCTTTACATCGTGTTTCTTCTGCCTTATCAAAGAAATACTCTTCATTAAATGCCAGAAACCCTTTACATCATGAGCTCTTCCCATGGAAACCACTGTTTTTCCTGGTCTTTGCAAAAACGCTTCAAACTCCGGCAGTATCTCTTCCTTAGCAAATTGTTTGATTTCTTCCAGATTGCAAGGATTGTATAAAGTTGCAGAAGATTTCACCTTGAATCCTGCTGCAATATCTGCTTCCATCACCTTAGTACAACTAACCATTCTGTCTGCCCTTTTACAAACAAAGCGCATCTCCTGTTTGTCTTCTAACGCTCCATATCCTCGAATTCCTGCCCATGTAACATCGTTAACCTTAGAAAGAACATTAACAATATTTGCTGTTTGCCCAAAGCTATAGCTTATCTGAATATCCAGCTCTTTTTTCAGCTGTTTTACTCTCTTTACACGCTTCAAGACATTCAGAATCTTGCCTACCTTCCCCGGAACCGCTCCTAGCTGTAAATCAATCAGATGTACTCCTGATACATCATAAATCATGCCTTCTGTGTTGAATACGACAAGATGTACCTCATATGCAGTTTTTAGAAGCTGTGCCGTCAAAGCACATACACGTTCTAACCCGCCTTGGTCCAGCATCGGAACAATCAACATAATTTTTGTTTTTTTAGTCATATCAGGCATGCTACTTAATCCTTTCTTGGCATTGCAATTCTGAATTAGTTTACTCTCTTTAACAGTTTCATTGCTGTAACTGCAAGCTTTCCTAACAAGGAATTGCCAGTAAACACATTGTAATATGTGATCTTGTCGCCGCCGAACTTGAGCTTAAACTCATCGATACCATTTGGATTCTCAAAATCAGAGATTCCGCCCCAATCATAGCGTACAAGTCCTTTTTCTTTAAAATATTTCATATCTTCCCAATGTAAACGCTTGTTCGCACGTCCAATCATAGACTGGTCAGCACTTTCTTCACGGAAACAAGATGCAGAATGCAATAATCTTGCATCCGTTTCATCACAAATGTAGGAATGGAATACGATAATCTCGCCCTCATGTAATACTGCGGAAAAAATAATCGAATCCGCCTCCAGATAACGGTCTATCGCTGTTGTGTTAAGCTTGGTATCGGAACCCTTGGACTGATACATTCTCTCATAAATATCTGCAAAGGTATTAAGTAAACTTCTATCTGCCTCAATATCTGCCTTAGTATAGAATCTTATCTCAATTCCATCCTTTTCACTACGACGAAATTGATATTTTACTGCTTTGTTAATATTGGTAAGCATATCTTCCTCTGACATTGTAATATCATTCATACAGGTATGATATTCCTGCCAGCCTCGAAAGCTACCTTTTGTTTCTTCTTTCTTCACCCCATGAACAAAGAGAATGTCTGCCTTTCTCTTTTGTCCGAGAAGTTCGGAAATGGTAACCTTTCCCGGATACCAAATCTGATTTATTTTAAGAAATTTCTTTTGATACATGACATCTATCATATTATTAACCTTGCCTTTCACAACTCTGCGAATTTGTGTTACACAAATTCGTCATGTGAAAAATCTGCCGTTTATGGATTTTTCACATTGCTCCCTGGCGGATTCTTCCCTGTACGATAGAATTTCTCCATCAATACCGCCTGTGTATTTACATCAAAGCCCTTTTGTGCAATAGCTTCTCTCATATCCTTGCGAATGAATGCATTTTGAGCATTTTGTAGGATTTCCTCTGCCCAGAGCCTTGGTTCTTCCTCAATGCTTCGATAGGTTACAAGCTCTGTAAGTGCAACCTCTCTTGTAATCTTATCGGAAATCAGACAATGAAGTCCTGCTGCCTGAGCCTCTGCAACACTTCCAGGAAGCCCTTCAAAGGTCGATGGAAATACAAAATAGTCAAATGCCTGATAATAACGTTCTACATCGAATCTATTGCCTAAGAACCGTACCTTACTCTCCAACGCCTGCTCATCACCAAACAGCTCTGTTCCAAGCTTCTTCAACTTTTTGTGTATATTCTCTTCTTCTTCGCCCTTACCAATCAATACAAGAGCCATATCCTCTCTTTGCTTACACAGTTCAGCAAATACATCAACGAGATACGTATGATTCTTCATAAAACCAAATCTTCCTACGTGACCTATGACGAACTTATCCTGAATACCAAGCTCCGCTCTTATTTCCTTTCGTACTGCTTCGTTATATTGAAAACGATTCACATCAATGGCATTTGGTATGGTAATGACCTTTCCTTTTCTTACCCAGTCCTTGCCGAAAACAGCCTCTCCTGCCTCCTTAGAACAGGTAAAACAATAATCCGTTTTATGTTTTAAAGAGCTTCTAAGTAATTTCGTTACATATCCTTTTAGCCCTTTGTCTACACCTGCACTTCTAGCATGTGCAATGGTTACAATGGTCGGATTGGCTTTCTTTGCAATCGGCAAATAAATGGATGCCGTACTTGTCATATGTCCCTGTATCGCTACAAATTCCCTATGTTCTGCAAAGAAGCATCTAATTGCTTTTTTATATTCTGCAAGGTTTATAACCTGAAAGCGTGGCAGACTGTATATATGCCCACCAAGCTCTCTTATTTCCTTGCTATAATGTCCTTCTTTATCGGTATGCACCAGAAAATCAAACTGTACCTTACTGCGATCCATGCAACGATACAGCTCCATAATTCTACTTTCTGCACCGCCAAGATTGGTTGTTCCCAGCACATGCAAAACTCGGATTGGATTGTTTGTTTTCTGATTGCTCATTTTCGTCTCCATCTACTTTCTCAAACTATTCACTCTTACCAACACATACTTACTGATTGCCATAAGGTATTCCTTTACTCTACCTATAACTCCTCTTTTTTCTGTGTTGACCTTTAAATAATCCTGATAAGAAATCAACTTGTCCTTATGCTCAGCAAAGAGCTTTTCATACCGCTCAAAATCCTTATCATTCATAGTATTTGCATGAATCACAAAGGTAGTATAACCTCTTTCCTGCTTCAAGCTATTACTTTGTTTGAAAGAAATCGGATAAAAGGTTAATCCCTTCCATTCATACGGTCTGTCACCAAAGCCATCTGTCATCTTTCTAAATCCAGCTTCTTTTAGTGCTTTCAACGTATTCTTATCATAGGAATGGGCCGGTGCCATAAAAATATCGGTATAAATGCCGTGACTTTCTAAAATTTGCTTGCCCTTTTTTAAATTTGCTAACTGCTCCTCATAGGGCTTTCCTGCATACTCTGAAATAGCATTTAACGGAAAACAGCCCTTTTTCTTCGTACTATAAATATGAGTGTAACCGTGCTGAGCAATTACCCAGCCTTCTTTTTCCAGCTGTAATAAACATTCCCAAAAATCATCTCTTTCCTCGTCAATGTGAAGCATGGCATCTTGATTTTCGGGAACTACCCCTATAAGCGGTTTGACCTGATACAGATCACAAAGTTCCTTAAATCTAAGGAACTTTGCCCAATCCATATCAGGTGTAATATCATCCATTCTTATTGAAATGTTCATTTCATTCTCCAAAGTTATTGATTAGAGATTTGCCTTGTACCATTCAATGGCAAGGGCAATACCCTTTTCAAAGTCATAATCCGGATCATATCCAAGCAACTCTCTTGCCTTTGAAATATCCGCATTGGAATGCTTGATGTCTCCTGCTCTATCCGGTCCAAAGTTTGGCTCTACATCCTTACCAAGAGCCTTGCAAAGGTTGTAGTAAATATCTATCAAATATTCTCTTCCACCGTAAGCAATGTTGAATGCCTCTCCAGCCGCATCACTAGATGCAAGACATGCTCTCATATTTGCCTCGATTACGTTATCGATATAAGTAAAGTCTCTAGACTGCTTACCATCACCGTTAATCGTAGGAACCTCTCCATCTAAAAGCTGCTTAATAAACTTTGGAATAACAGCCGCATAAGCACCGTTTGGATCCTGACGACGTCCGAATACATTAAAGTAGCGAAGACCGTAAGTATCAAGACCATAAAGCTTCTTGTAAAGCTTTCCATATTCCTCATCTACTCGTTTTGTTAACGCATATGGAGAGAGCAGATTACCTTCTTGTCCTTCCTTCTTTGGAAGTACAGGATGATCTCCATAAACAGAAGAACTAGACGCATAAACAAACTTCTTAACGCCCTGCTGTCTTGCTGCTTCCATCATGTTGAGAGTACCCATAATATTATTCTGTTCATAGAATAAAGGCATCTCAATACTTCTTGGAACAGATCCCCATGCAGCCTGATTCATAACATAATCAACACCTTCACACGCCTTCATACAGGTATCTAAATCCTTGATATCTCCCTTGATAAACGTATAATTTGGTCTGTCCATCAGCATCTTGACATTTTCTTCATGACCAGTAGAAAGGTCATCCAAACATCTTACCTGATAGCCCATATCTGTTAAAGCTTCACAAAGGTTAGAACCGATAAAACCAGCTCCACCTGTTACAAGGAAAACACTGTTTTCCGGAAATCTTAATTCTCTAAATCCCATTACTTTTCTTCCTTCCCGTCACTTCGTTCTAGTAACTTTTTATCCTTTTCATGCCTTTTGCTGTTGTATATATCAAAACAGTCAATCAGCAAGAGGAATCCTGCCATATAAAATAGTGGCAGATTGTATAACATATATCTGGAAATGCACTGAATCATCAGAGATGTTCCCGCTACATTTCCCATAATCATTAATAATACCAATGCCATAAACGGTGCTGCCTTAGAGCATGGTTTCTTCATCCATACATATATCATAAGTATGACTGCTATGAGATAGATTGCAAATGAATACCAATTAAAAATTGGGTGAAGAAATGCAACACTTCTAATCAATCCCATCATGACCATAGCAATATAATTATATAGATATCTTAATAATACCTGTGGTAAAAGCTCTGCCATCAACGAAGACGCAACCTTATCTACTTCTACCATCATACGCTGATAGTCTTCTACGGTAATACCTGTAGTCTCCGTGACATACTCTTTGGCTACCACTGCGAAATAATCAAAGTTCAAACTATCATGGCAATCTTCATGATGTGCTGCTCTTGCAAGTAATCCATCCGGTGAAAATTGGTAATTCATTCCATCCGCATAAGCCCTATCAAAGATTTCATAATAAGCAGCTCGCAAGCCTTCCTCTTCGATTGCTTCTCCGTCTTCCCTATCTGCCACATACAGCACGTTTGCAATCGACATTGCTTTCCCTGATGCCGTATCTACAAACAATCCTTGCTCACAGAAATTGTAAGTCTTCACAATAAGACCACGTCCCACAAATGCAATTGCCAGCATTACTACAAACACAACTATTTGCTTCCAACGCTTCTGCAGAAAGGCGATTAGTGCCATTGCCAAAAACCATACCAGAATCAGTATCATAAACTGTCCACGTACCAAAGACATAAAGACTGCCCAGAAAAAAGCAAGCATACTGTCTTTTCCAACACTCTCCATTCTCCATATTGCTTTCAAGATATACAGAACATAAAACAAATATAGCGAATAAGCTATGCCTTCTGAAAGCAACGAATTCGTAATAACCATTCCGGAAGCAGAAGCAATCGGTGTTAAAATATGTGGCGACAACAAAATTGCCACAAATAAAACTAGCACAGGCCACTTTAGCTTCCATTCTCTAAGCACTACACACATAAAAATAGTATTGGTTACTACTGCAAGAATATTTTGTACTATGATTATAAACCAATAGTGGTGTTCTGGTGAAACCCAACGTAAGAACTGTATCAACAGAGCATACACCGGCTCTCTTGTCACAAACTGCATCTCATGCTGAAAGCTATCTCCCAAATATAAAGGCTCTCCAGTAATCAACAAAAAGCCAAAAAAAGCCATAAAAACAATAAATATCGATATATCCGTTATTCTATTTCGCATTTTTACCATAACTTTCTACACATGCAAATTTGTGCCTTTGCACAAATTTGCTAATTGCAAAATCTTCCGTCTATGGATTTTGCAATTTATAGCCTCCAATAAAGATATCCTGCATCCTGATATGCCTTCTTATCTAAGATGCCCTTAAGATCTGTTAATACCTTTGTTTTATTCTTTGTTGCATATAATGCATCCATATCCTTCATTTCCAACTTCTTGTAAGACTCATGTGCAACTGCAAGAACAACCGCATCACAATCCTTAATCTCTGTCATTGGAACGAATTCAATACCATACAATCTCTTAGCTTCTTGTGCATCTGCGTCATCATCCGTTACAACTGCAGTAATGCCATACTCCTGAAGCTCCTTGTAAATATCAATAATCTTCGTATTTCTAGTATCAGGACAATTCTCCTTAAAGGTAAATCCTAAGATAGCAACCTTTGCTCCCTTAACCGGAATATCCGCCTTGATTAAATTCTTTACTAAATTCTCTGCAACATATTTACCCATATCATCATTGATACGACGACCGGAAAGGATAATCTGTGAATGATAACCTAACTGTTCTGCTTTATAGGTTAAGTAGTATGGATCAACACCGATACAATGTCCACCCACTAGTCCCGGCTGGAATGGAAGGAAGTTCCACTTTGTTCCTGCTGCCGCAAGAACTGCCTTGGTATCAATCCCCATCTTATTAAAAATAATGGATAACTCATTCATAAATGCAATGTTAATATCACGCTGGCTGTTTTCGATAACCTTTGCAGCCTCTGCAACCTTGATGCTCTCTGCACGATATACTCCCGCTTCTACAACAAGCTCGTACACCTTTGCTACTTCTTCTAATGTTTCTTCGTCCATACCAGATACAATCTTTGTAATTGTCTCTAATCTGTGTACCTTATCACCAGGATTAATTCGCTCTGGAGAATAACCAATCTTAAAATCCACACCACACTTAAGTCCAGATTCCTTCTCTAAGATTGGAACACAGATATCTTCTGTTACACCAGGATATACCGTAGATTCAAAAACAACAATAGAGCCCTTGGTCAAATTCTGTCCTAAGAGTCTGCTCGCACCCTCTACTGGTGTCAAATCCGGTGTATGATCATCATTAACCGGTGTTGGAACTGCTACGATATGGAACTTTGCTTCCTTTAATTTGGTCGGATCTGCTGTAAATTCTACGGTTGTATTCTTGATTACTTCATCACCAACCTCATTTGTCGGATCAATTCCTGACTTGTACAAATCAATCTTTGCCGCATTTAAGTCAAATCCTACAACCTGAATCTTTCTTGCAAACGCAACTGCGATTGGCATACCTACATAACCAAGTCCTACTAACGATACTTTCTCTTTTCCTTCTACAATATCCTGATATAAGCTCATATTTTTCTCCTATCTGCGTATAGCATTTGCACTATACTCTATGTTTCCTTTATTTGTAAATCATGTTCTTTCTATGATTTGCTTACTATTTTATTCCCTTAATCTCTTCCACATAGGCGTTCACTACCTGTTTACGGTCAAATTCGCGTTCCATCTTTGCTCTAGCGTTTTTGCCCATCTGCGCTCTTTCATCCTCAGAAAGCTTCACGAACTTTCTAAGCGCTTCCAATAACGCTTCTTTATCTCTTGGCGGAAACCCAAATCCTGTAATGCCATCCTCAAAGCCCTCCTGACATCCTGGAATATTCGATGCCAAAACCGGTCTTCCAGTCGCACTTGCTTCTAGGATTACATTTGACATACCTTCATGATAGCTTGGCATCAACACTGCTGCAGCCTCTTTATAATAGGGGTGTATCTCTTTCTGATATCCTATCAGTTCCAAAATTCCTTGCTTTTCATACTGTTCCACTATGTCCTTATAATCTTCCTCATAATTACCTACCAATCGGAAGATTACCTGATGATTTTCCTCACAAAGAACCTTCGCTGCATAGAGAAGCTCCTCGATTCCCTTCTCCTTCATGACTCTTCCAACATATAGGAATATCATTTTCTCCTCTTTAGAAGAATATTCCTCAAACGTGTGTCTGTCAAGATTTACTCCTGAACCCGGCACCAACCTTGCCTTTTTTCCATAGATGCCATGCTGTTCAAAGATTTCTTGATTTTTCTTATTTTGAAAGAAAATACAGGAAGCTTTTTTTAATGAAAGCTTATACAAAAGAACTACTATCTTTTGAACCATGCCACCATTTTCAAATACCGAGCCAAGCCCTGTAATATTCGCAATATATGGAATTCGTTTTAATCTACAACACAGATTGCCATAAATATTTGGTTTAATCGTATAGGTCAGAACCACATCAGGCTTTATCTTACTTATTAATTTCCAATAGGAAAACAATAAGCTCATATCCTTAACCGGATTTACTCCACGCCTATCAATCGGAGTATGATGTATCTGACATCCTTCTATAGCAAGCTGCGGTACTTTCTCCGCATCCGGAAGACTTACATGTACCTCATACCTCTCTAACAGCTTCAACAGCAATTCATTTCTAAAATCATATAATCCACTTGCTGAATTTGCAAGGATTAATACCTTTTTCATACGTTTGTCCTTCCGTTTATGGATGATCTATGCCATCAACCAGCATAACTTCATTATACTTCATCATAACCTTATTCACTGCGTAACTGCCAACCTGCTTCCGATTAGCCACGCCCGCAAGGTTGTTCTTTATCAAAGTCATATGGTCTGCCCCACATTCATATGCATGAGGATAACCTCCACCAAATCTTGGATTTACCTCTGAAAAATAATAAGTTCCATTCTGTTCAAAAATATCAATATCAATCTGTCCACGGAAACCATTTTCTTGCACAAACTTCTCTATTTCCATAAAAAGTTTTTCATCACGGAAAGAAATTGCCTTATCTGTTTCTCCTGCACGCATAACCAGCTTCTTCTTGGTAAAAATGGAAACGATCTCGTTACTAATCAAGTCAATATACACATCTGCACCGATTTCCTGTCCAGTCATAAATTCCTGAATCATCATTTGTTCGCCATGAGAAAACAGTAATTCCACCGTTTCCTTGTCTTCTGCCTTAGAAATATGCAAACTTGCACTTCCCTTCATTGGCTTCACAAACACCGGAAAAGAAACTTCTCCCTTATCTAAATCCTCATAGAAAGACTCCAAAGTAATATATGACTTTGCACATGCATAACCATGCTCTTTCATCCAGCAATACATTTCCCACTTATTCAGTGTTCTCTCACACAGTTCATAAGAGGATTCAATCACTGTGACACCGAGCTTTTGAAAATCCTCTTCATGCTTTGCAATCAGGGAAAGCTCCGGATCAATCAAAGACAACACTCCTGTGATATTTTCCTTACGACAAATATCAAAAATAGTATCGATATATCCTGGTTCTGTGATTCTCGGTACAATATAATGAACATCAGCTTCATACAATGCTGGTGCATAAGGACTACAATCTGTACAGATTACCTTTCCTTCGCCTCCGAATGCTTTTTTAAAGTACTGTACTACCTTATCTCTTGTACCACAGCTTAAAATCAACAGATTCATAGTTTACCTCTTCTTTCTTAATTCGCTTCCTGCCCCTCTTTGTGCTGATCGGCAGCTTCCATCTTTGCTTTTCTGATTTCCGCAAAATTTCCTTCTACCTGATTGGTATCTACTTCAATATTTTCACGTACAAATACCTTCTTTATCGTGAGAAAGAAAATTTTCACATCCATTGCAAACGTCAGGTTTCTGACATATTCCACATCTGTCGCAAACCGTTTATCCCAGTCAAGAAGGTTTCTTCCACTGACTTGTGCTAATCCCGTAAGTCCCGGTCTTACTGTATGACGAAGCTTCTCTTCCTTTGTGTAATAAGGTAAATAACTTACAAGTAGTGGTCTTGGACCGATTAAACTCATATCGCCCTTTAAAATATTCCAAAGCTCCGGCAATTCATCCAGACTTGTTGCACGAAGCATTCTTCCAAACTTTGTGAGTCTCACCGCATCCGGTAACAGTTCCCCGTTCTCATCTCTTTCATCTGTCATTGTACGAAATTTACACAGCTTGAAAATCTCCTCATTATACCCCGGTCTTTGTTGATGAAAAATAACCGGTGAACCAAGCTTACAGCGCACTAAAATCGCCACAACGAGTAAAATCGGACTCAATACAACAAGTGCTGTCAATGAAATCACAATATCTAACAATCTCTTTATATACTTACGATACATAGGTTTCCCTATCCCTTCTCTTACACAAAAAGCTTACGAACTGTCTGGATAATCAGTTCCATATCCTCTGGTGTATTTTTAATATCACTTGGCATACACACACCTCTGTTAAAGATGTCTTCACCCACACTGATTCCTTCATCATTGTGATTGAAAAAATCACAGTCAGCAAATACCGGCTGCAGATTCATTGGCTTCCAGATTGGTCTGGACTCAATATTCTCTGCTTCCAAAGCATCCATAATCTGATTTGGTGTTACCTTACAGCCTTCTTTTAACAGGATACAGCTTAACCAGTTATTGGCATCACCATCCGGATTCATCGGATTCATGGAAATATCCTCCATATCTGAAAAAGCATCCGTATACTGCTTATAAATCGCATTCTTTATACTCTTATGCTCCTCCATATGTAAGAGCTGTCCTCGTCCAATACCTGCAACAACATTACTCATTCTGTAGTTATAACCAATCTTAGAATGCTGATAATGTCTTGCTGCATCTCTTGCCTGTGTCGCAAGGTTGGTTGCCTCTTTGGTCAACGCCTCTTCCTTAGACACCATCATACCACCACCTGAAGTCGTGATAATCTTATTTCCATTAAAGGAATAGATACCGATACGTCCAAAGGTACCTGTCATCTGACCTTTATAGGTAGAGCCTAAGGATTCTGCCGCATCTTCAATCAATGGCACATTATGCTCTGCACAGATTTCCATAATCTCATCTAATTTTGCCGGTGTTCCGTACAAATGAACCACAATTACTGCCTTTGGATTCGGATACTTCTCGAAAGCCTTTCTTAATGCCTTCGGAGACATATTCCATGTATCAGGTTCTGAATCAATAAATACTGGCTTTGCCTTTTCATAGCAAATCGGATTACAGGTCGCAGAAAAAGTAAGAGACGATACAAATACCACATCATCCTGCTTAATTCCAAGAAGCTTGATTGCTAAATGAATCGCCGCTGTACCTGCGCTTAATGCCGCCGCGTGCCCGCATCCTGTATAAGCCGCCATTTCTTCTTCAAACTTTGTTACATTTGGTCCAAGTGGCGCTACCCAATTCGTATCAAATGCTTCCTGAACAAACTTCTGCTCTTCTCCATGCATCGTTGGACAAGATAAATAGATTCTCTTCTTTTGCTCTGCCATTGCTGTTTTCCTCCATTTACATTGATTTCTTACGTGGTACATAAGTTGGAACAATTTCCTTTATCAGTGGTCTGACATCGGAACATTCCTTTTCTACTTCCTTTTTCAACTCATTGAGCTGTACAAAAAACTTTGTTTCATCAAACACAATCGGCTTTCCAATATGAATCAGTTTATTCTCTGTATCCGTAAGTCCTTCTTCATTCATCAGAAGCTCTTCATAAAGCTTCTCACCAGGACGAAGTCCTGTGAATTCAATCTTGATATCTTCGTCCACCTTGTAACCGGATAGACGAATTAAATTCTTAGCCAAATCAAGAATTCTGACCGGTTCCCCCATATCAAGAACAAAAATCTCACCGCCCTTGGCATAAACGCCTGCCTGCAATACGAGAGATACTGCCTCCGGGATGGTCATAAAATAACGAATAATATCGGGATGAGTAACCGTTACCGGTCCTCCCTCTAAAATCTGTCTCTTAAATAAAGGAATGACACTTCCATTACTACCAAGTACATTACCAAAACGAACTGCCACAAATTCTGTATCATAATGTCTATTATAGGTCTGAATAATCATTTCACAAATACGCTTGGAAGCACCCATAATATTAGTAGGATTTACCGCCTTATCCGTTGAAATCATAACAAACTTTTTAACACCATTCTGTACTGCTGCCTGCGCAGTCTTCCATGTACCAAAGACGTTATTCTTAATCGCTTCATTCGGACTCTCCTCCATCAGTGGCACATGCTTATGTGCTGCTGCATGATACACAATATCCGGATGATACTCTTCCATAATACTATTCATTCGATTGGTATTCCGCACAGATGCAATCAATACAACCAAATCCAGATATGGATGTTTATATTTCAATTCCTGTTGAATATCATAAGCATTGTTTTCATAAATATCTACGATAATAAGCTGTTTTGGATTATGACCTGCTATCTGTCTACAAAGCTCACTACCAATGGAACCACCACCACCGGTAACCAATACAACCTTATCCCTTACATAGTTCATGATAGAATCAAGATCAACCTTAATCGGATCTCTACCTAATAAATCCTCGACATCTACATCACGAAGCTTACTTACATTTACTTCACCATTTACAAGCTGATAAATACCAGGCAACGTTCTTAGCTTACAATTTGTCTCCTGACAAATCTCTACCAACTCCTTCATCGTTGCTCTGCTTGCAGACGGAATTGCAATAATAATCTCATCTACACCATAAAATGCTGCATATTCCACAATCTTATTACGTCCGCCAACAATCTTGATGCCCTGAATAAAACGTCCCCATTTCATCGCATTATCATCAATAATACACTTAATGGTCATCGTACTGTAATTACTATTTACAATCTCTTTGATTACGGTATTTGCTGCTTCTCCGGCACCAATCACCATAACCTTGATTTCATTTTTCTTATTCTTCTGCTTATGCTTGATTCCCCGAAGAATACGATAAGAAAAACGTACCGCAGTCGTAATTACGGTCAAAACCATAGCATAGATAAAATAGTAACTTCTTGGAATCGGAAGTCTCATGATTTGAAAAGTACAAAAATTCAATACTGCACATAAAGAACACGCTGCCACAATATTCTGCGCCTCCGCTGTTCCTGCAAATGCCCACAGACTATGATATAACCTAAATATATAGAATACAATTAATGTTACAATTATATTGACTACGATCGTATTCCATGCCGCATTCAAATATATCTTAGGAATCATTTCACTCTCAATCGCAAATCGAAACCACAATGGCGCTATGCTTGCTATGCAGACCATCATAATATCTATTAATACCAACACGATTCTTCTGTGTATTAATTGTTTATTCATTTGATACAACAGTTTCATAATTACTCCTTCTACTTCTTCCATGGTTTCTGCATGAGTAGCATCTGCACAAATAAAAATGCAAATCCCGCCGGAATACATGGATGAAATGCCCACTCTGTTAAGCTAATAAAACCAAATACCACAATCAAAGAAAACGGTACAAAATAAATGCTGTAATTCTTTCCATAATGAAAAGCAAGCATCATCGCTTTCCACAACGTTAATGCACATAACGCTAAAAATGCGATTCCCGCAATCATTCCAAAATCATAAGCAACCTGGATATAGGAATTATGTGCATGTGTATGCGAATATCCCTCCTTCTCAAGCGCCATTTTTTCATGTCCTTTAAAGGTAATATTCTTTATATAATCCTTAAAAATATCAAAACGTCCATTTGACATATCGGTTTGCTGGGCTGGTGCTTCGCTATCTGCCTCAACAGCTGAGTAATCTACTGGTAATGCCCCCTTGCCTATGTATGCCAAAAGCAAGGTATCCTCTTTGTCGCTATTACTACGTGCATCTTCTCCCGAGTCGAATCTACCGGAAAACACTTCAAAATAACGTCTTATCGTCATATATTTATCAGAATTAACCTTGTCACCTTCATAGATCATAAAATATCTATCCTGCGGTTCTATCTCATATCGAACCGGTTCATTTACAACCGCCGGAACAACTCTGATGATAGAATACATCAAAGGAAAGCTAATAGCAATCACTGCCCCTACAAGACATAGCTCTTTCAAAATCTGTTTCCATTCTTTTCGATAAGATACAGCCGCCAATAGCACTACCAATATCACATTTACCACAAAAGTCAGTATTGCAGTCCTTGACATTGACAACAGAATATTTGTTACTACCGCTGCAAGCAAAAACAGCTCTGTCCTACCACTCTGCAACAGTTTTTTGCCATCTTTCCACTTTCCATACAACTTTCCAACGATCGCTCCTGATACTACCACAAGATACATACCGGTACACGCCACGGTATGGAAGATTCCATTATAACGGTATCGCATCCAATAATGATATGGTCTATGCATAAGACAAAACAGCATTACAAAGCCAAAACTTAGCAAAATTCCATTTGTGAAGTTTTTCAGCAAACGACTCTTTCCTCCAGCGTTTAGATTCATAAATAACAAGGTGAGAAATGGTAATATTGCAACAAATACCCACACTTTATCAAAGCGATTAACCCACATAAACACAAGAAAAACGAACCATATCACAAAAGTTGGCCAGTCTATTGTCTTCCAAAAATCTTTTTTAATATGTCTGAGCAGATGAATGATCACTAGCCCCCAGACAACCACCACTCCTGCCGCTAGCTTTGCAAGATAGTATTCCTGTTCACCTTCTATACCATTGCAATAAATAACAGAACCAATAAGTCCAATCACCAACCATATTCCGCTCATATAATTGCATAACTCTTTTTCGGTATAGATCATCAAAAAAGCAATTCCAAGGAAAAGTAACATCCATCTGGTATTGGTAAAGTGATAATATTCTCTGTCTGCATTTACATACTGACAAAGCGCATAAAACAGTAGTGCGAAGCTAACCGTTTGAATATAGTTACGCCAAATTAAAGAAACCTGTCTGTCTGCACTAAGCTTAGTAACCCTTCTACCTCTGCCTTCCATCCATACTGCACACCAAAACCAAGCAAGCGCTGTTACAGAAGCAATGGTATACACAACCCTGTCTGCAATTTCTCCGCCAAAGCCGTTTAAGATAACCGCAAAAGCAAAAAATCCAATTGTTGCTAATGCTACCAAAACAGTCAACACTCGCTTTCCATAATAGCCTGCCTGTTCCAAATATTCTTCAAACGTGTATAAACACCAGATAACTCCAACATAACTCAAAACTGCTATCATCAAAATCAGTAAATCATAGCCTATTACATGAAATACGGTAAGTTTTTTTGTATAATCAAAATCTGTTACCAACGAAATATCTTCACGATAAATACCATCTACATAAAGAATCTGATTCTCTTCCTGTGCAAGGCTTGTCCGATCAGCCACTGGTACCAAAAGACTTCCCACTGCCTGCTCCGGTACAATCACTTCATAATAATAATCTCTGCCGGTATCCACATCCATGTCTGGAGTAGCTAGAAAACCTCTTCTTTTTTCAAGGAGTCCAAAGCCTTGTGTTTCCTCATAAACGCAGGAAAATCCATCATCATACAATCGAAACAACACATAGTCCTGATTTGCATTGTATCCTTCCTGACAAGAAAGATAAACCATCATTTGATAGATATGCTTCCCCGTAAAACGAATGGCCTGCAACTTTTTATCTGTATCTGAAAAGCTTTCTCCTTGCATCTCATTTACATGCGAAAAAGCCTGCTGAACAGACTCTGTGTGCCGCTGTACTAACCCGAATGGCCAGACACAACATAACAAAAGGAACGCAAGCGTGGCTATTACAATTTGAATTATGGTATTTCTTCTTACATGCTCGGTATCATGAATCGCATGCTGTAACGCTTCCTTAGGATTCAACGCAATAACCTTCTCCTTTCGTTCTTTTTTGCCTATCGTAGTATAGCACAATCATTTAGGTAATACAACCTTAGTCCCTTGGCGATGTATGCCCTATTTCCTCTCGAATCACATACTGAGGTGAATTATTAATACTGATATAAATTCTACCAACATATTCTCCTACTAACCCCAACATAAGCATCATCATACCACCAAAGAAAACAATTGCCGACATGAGTGCACTAAAGCCCATTGGCACTGCCGGATTTACCAAGCGCTTAATAATCGTATAAATTCCATACAAAAATCCTACACCGGCGCAGGTACTACCTACTACGGTTGCAATCCGAAGTGGCAGGATGGAAAATGCAGTAAAACCATTAAACCACAACCCTAAAAGCTTTTTCATCGTATAACCGGATGCCCCAATCTCACGGCTTCTATGATTAACCGCAACATTCGTAATATTTTTCGTTGCACGAAGCACAAGTCCAATTACATACGGATAGCTTTTCTCATAAGCAAGCATGCTCTCTACCACAAAACGTTTTGCTGCAAAATAACTTGTTATATGCAAATCCTTCGGTTTCCCAAGCATGACCCTTGTCATCATGTCGTTCATCCAACTACCAAAATTACGGAATGCACTATGCTTCTTTGAGTCATATTGTGCATAAACAACGTCACTGCCTTCCTCAATGCCAGCAAGTAGCTTGCCTACCTCATTGGCTGGAGTCTGTCCGTCATCATCCAGACACACCACAATGTCACCATCAGACTTACGAAGGCCTGCCATAAGCGCCGCATGCTGTCCAAAATTCTTTGCAAGACTAATTCCTGTAATATTATCATACTGATTGCAAAGTTTACGAATCACAGAAAAGGTGTCATCCGGTGAGCAATCATTAATTAGGAAAATATCATACTCATATACAGTCAAGCTTTGCATTGTATCTCGAATTTCTGTAATGACACCTTCTAATGTCTTTTCACTGCGATAACACGGAATAATAAAGCTAACCTTTTTCATTTTCTCCTGATTCTTTGGCAATTCTGCCGGATTCATTGCTCCGTAGAAAATCAAATCTTCATATTTTCCATCTAAATAAAGCTCATCCTTAAGATATGACTCCATCACATATCCTGCTTTTTCATGCATTCTTCTGCTTCCCTGGTTATAGCTTAACACTCTTGCTGTAAGCTTATGAAGCTTCAAATCCTCAAAGGCATATTTTAGTACAAGTGCAGCAGCTTCTGTTCCGATTCCTCTTCCATACGCTTCGTCTTCCCCTAAGAAAATGCCTTCCTCTGCCTGTCGACTCTCTTCATTAAAATTCTGTAAATAGATAGAACCTAATGCTTTATCCGTCTTTTTGTCACAGATAATAAATTGAATCACCTCTCCTGTTTTCACTTTATTGTGAAACCAGCTCAGATGCTCCTCTTTACTAATGTTCTTACGATAGATAAAGTTTTCTACCACTTTTTTATCATTTCTCCAACGAACTACAGACTCTGTATCTTCTATTGTAATGGGGCGTAGATAAATACAGCTCCCCTCTATTCTCAAATCCTGTTGTACCTGTTCCATGCCTTTACACCTTTCTGTATCTTTCTCTTCTGATAATTATTTCGTGCCTTCACAATTACCTTCGTCATGTATTTTATCGCAAATGATATACTACAAAGCACTCTGTTTCTTTATCATATATCGTATCCACTTTTTGTGGACTTACCTTTTTTCCTTTATAGCCATAATAATCCACAAGCCATGACAAATCCTTGTCCGGCGTCGCAACAAAATATACATTTTCTTTTGCTGCAAGTGCTTCTTCCAAAGTCGCAATCTGCATTTTTTCAAGTTTTTCATACATCAACGGACTCTTTGAAAGCCATCCTCCACAGATATCAAAATTGCGGTAGGTATTATCCACATTTTTATAAATCTTTTCAGAATAGGAAATACCCTCATAGGACGTCGACGAATAAACATCTACTACATAATATGCATCTTCACGTTCTGCACAATATGCAAGCAACGCTTCCCATCTTGGATTTACACGTTCTTTTGCCTCATATTCAGCCTGTAACTTCTGTGTATTCATATATAATGCAAGCAAAGCGCATACACCAAGCAAACTATAGGCTACAACTGCTTCCAGCTTTATAAATACAAAATTTTTAGCCTTAGGCTTTGCCTGCATGCTTTCCTGAATAATCCAACCAAGCAATACCATAAACTCTGTAACCAACAATGGACACGTAATTCTGTCCAAAGCTCTATCTACCATAAATAAATATATCCACAAAATGCTACGAATAACCAACAAGAATACCATTTTCCAATAGCAACCACTTTTTTTTCTTCCCCCAGCCAGCAACACAAAAGATATATAACCTGCAAGTAGCATATATGCATACACACCACTTTTCGCATGTATCAGCTGTTCTTTATAAAGCCATAGAGCTTCCGATATGCTGTTTTTACTAATAAAGCCTGCTGTCACACTAAGCCCCTGTCCTGTTTTTGCCATCTTCTCTTGATACTGCACCATTTCTTCTAGCAAATGCTCATCTATGGACTCATCTAACGAAAAATTATAATTTTGTAATAATGTATACGATTCTTCTGAAAGACCAATTTCCTCATAAAATGCAATATTCTCCTCATAAGAAGGAAGTCCATAAAAGTCATACAGACTTGTCCTTTCATCAAAGAAGCTTCGAAAAGACTGCCATGCTTCGCGTTCTGAAGATGCTGTTATGCTGAGCTTATCAATTGCCAAAACGACTATCATTACCAAAAGAGCTGATCCTATCAGGTACAAATAGCGTTTCACATTTTGCACAGTAAATATCTTTTCCTGCGACATCCACTTACCAAGCCCTGATAAAAGTAAAAATGGCAGAAACATAACACACATTTCCGTTCTAATCATAAAAGAAAGAACAACCAAAAGAATGGATACTACATTTTGTTTTAAATACTGCCTTGGCGATTCCTTCTCTTCACCTGTCAGATAAAGTAAAATTGCAGTAGCCATACAAATACCACTTGTCACACTATACTGCACAATCACAAGTTGTCTGATAAGCAAACCTAAAAAGATAGCTGTTTCAAAGAAAAGTGCCGCAAGCTGCTGCCATTGTTTCTTTACCATGCCTGTCACTCGCCATGCAATCAGCATCCATGCACCAAATTGGCATACGCACAAAAACAAGCCATACCAGGGAATTCCGGGAATGGCTCGGTAACATAAGGATATACAAAAACTTAACGGAAACAACATCTGAACGCTATAACCACTCGGATTTCCTGTGTAAGCCCCTGAAATAATATCCTTTATCGTTGTGTCATCATTCAAATCATAATAAAAATCATATGCTGCTGTTAGGCCAATTATTAAAAATATCGTGAACAGAAGTATCTTTCCTAATCGACTAACAAACAGCTTTTTCAGGCTCTCCATCATACGTGGTAGAACTCCTTCACTTTACTCACAATATAATCTACTTCTTCTTCTTTTAATCGGTAATACATAGGAAGTCGGAATAAGCGTTCACTTTCTTTTGTCGTATACTTATCCTCTCCATGGAATCTGCCGAATTTCAATCCCGCAGGTGCCGAATGAAGGGGGACATAATGAAATACAGACAGGATTCCGTTTTCTTTTAAGAAATCAATCAATGCTGTTCTTTCCTGCAAATCCGTTGCCTTTGCATAATACATATGAGCATTGTGTACACACCCCTCAGGAATCGTTGGAAGTTCCAAAATCCCTCGTTCCTTTAATGGCTGCAATAAGTCATTATACTGATGCCATCTAGCTAGTCGGTCATTTGTCATTTCATCTGCCAGTTCAAGCTGTGCCCACAAATATGCAGCGTTCATATCACTAGGAAGATATGAGGAACCATAATTCATCCATCTGTATTTATCTACCTGACCTCGATAGTACTTAGAACGATCTGTTCCCTTTTCTCGAAAAATCTCTGCATCTTCTATATATTTCTCATCCTGTAACAGAAGTGCTCCACCTTCACCCATACTAAAATTCTTAGTCTCATGGAAAGAAAAGCAACCCATATCTCCAATCGCACCAAGTGCCTTTCCCTTATAACTTGCCATAATTCCTTGTGCAGCATCTTCAATCACCAACAGATTATGACGTTTTGCAATATCCATAATGGTATCCATTTCACAGGAAACACCTGCATAATGAACAGGAACAATGGCTTTGGTACGCTCTGTAATCGCATCTTCGATTAATCTCTCATCTATATTCATCGTATCAGGTCTGATGTCCACAAATACGACCTTTGCACCACGGAGCACAAAAGCATCTGCTGTCGATACAAAGGTATAGGATGGCATAATTACCTCATCCCCTTCCTTAATATCAGCCAACAACGCAGTAAGCTCTGTCGCATGTGTACAAGAGGTTGTTAATAAGCACTTTGCTGTTCCTGTCTTTTGCTCTATCCATTCATTGCATTTTTTTGTAAACTCACCGTCTCCGCAGATTTTCTGATTCTCTACAGCCTGACGTATATATTCCATTTCTCTCCCAGTAAATGGGGGAATATTAAAATTTATCATATTCAAGACTCCCATTGTTTTCTTATAAAATGTCCACCTTTATTGTCACTGTTCATCTTACACAATTATAGCTTATTTGGCAATAACTATGGTGCCTCATATACATAAAACTGCTCCGAACTATAAGTATTGTCATACTTCATATCCGTTATGAACTGATAAATTGCATCCAACTTTTTATCTGCTTGCCGCTCAGTTTCCTGTGTCATACGCAAAGCTGCTTGTGAACTCATAATAACAAGCGGTTTGCTCTCCTTTAATCTTGTACTCACAAGCTCATTTTCCAATGTTTCTAAAGAATTCGATGCTAAATCTACCCATGTTGAATATATTGCTGACTCTAAATCATATATATAAGAAATAGCAGGAATATCACCATATAAAATAACTTCTTTTTTTAGCAAATCATTCTCTGTTAGATATCCACCAAGCTTGTTCAATTCTTCTGCTTTATCCACCGTTGTATATAATCCTTTTGTGGATTGTGACCCCTGTATCTGCACCTGTGTATAACTTTCTCCTTTTTGTGGCGCATCGTGGAAAACAAAATCAGCTCCAAAAAGAATACTCTGTATCGTCACACAAGTACATAGAAATAGCATCATACTCTTACAAACAAACTGTATCATTGCACCATTTTCTTTTGTTGAAAACAACTTTTTATCAGAAAGATAGTACCACAGGATTGCCAGTGTAATGGGTGCAACCAAAAACAGATTATTGATAATATAATATAGTCCATTATTGCCACCAAGCGGTGTAACAAAGATAATTACAAGCATGAATACTGCCCACAGCTTATGCTCTTTTTCCACTCGTTTGCTCCATAACAACCAGATTGATGATAGTATGGAAACCAACAGAAAAACAGTTAACCACTTATACATAGAAAAGTATGTCGTATAGTCAAAATCAAACATTCCTCTTCCATAGCACAAACGAAGCAATACCGCCATTCCTGTCACAAATAATACTTTCTTTGTCTTTTGAAAACGGTCTTTTGCAACATACACAAGCACCAGGCCCGCCACTAGATATAGGATAAATAATAGCAACCAGACACCGTACACTATATAATCCTCAAACATAGCCGTAACCATGGAAGTAGGTTTATAGTCCGTTGCTGTATCTGTCATGCCAAAGTATGCAGAAATCATAGCCGGATATGCTCCTATTCCATATCGGATACAAATGTAACCAATTGGAAGTAACAATCCTATCGCATAACCCAAAACACAATACCCTGTCTGCCCTAAGAGTTTGGAAAACCACTTGTTTTTCTCTTTCTTATCCTTACGATTTAACCACGCAAAGAACCAGACCGGAAGAATGAGCGCCATATACGTGATGTTTGGCATTCGCACCGTCACCGCAGCTCCTAGAATCATTCCGGCAATAACAAAGTATGCCCTTTTTTCTCTCACCAATGCAACATACAAAAGCATCGATGCAATTGTCATAAAAATATATCCCAAATACTGATACAAAATCACCGACGGAGACCAGCAAAGTGACAAAGCTACCAATTCACCAAGAAATAGAATCCATGGTTTTCCTATTTTTTGTTTTAAAAGAAAACCATAAGAAGCTGATGCTGTCATTCCAACCAATAAACTAGTATACACATTCATTCCTACCCAGGTATCGCCAAAAGGAAGTTTCATGAACAATACCCCTAAAACGTTAGAAAGGTATGTCGCTAACTTCCATGTTTCATTCATCGTATCAAAAAAAAGATAATTACCTAATGCATAACCTGCATCCATAAGATCCAAGCCGATAGTAACCTTTCTTAAAGGATATAATAATAGAACGATTATCGCTATAACATTTGTTATTTTTTCTTTCTTTGTTTCATTTTTCTGATGTGTCATTCTTCTTTATGCCTTTCACCAAATAGCTACCTTTTGGATTTTCTCACCCAAATCTATCAACGAATACTCTATCTTCTCTTTATTGTCATTCCACTGAAAATCTTATTTCTTATGATTTCAATTACAGAACATGTTATATACACCATAACAACCGTTACCAACATATGCAATATAAGTATAGAAATGGAATCTGTTGCAAATTGGGCACTTTGAAACCAGGTTGGCCACAAGTATCGCAGATTCACATGTTCATGAATCAAATATACCCCAAAGGTCGCACCCGAAATCGTCTGTAAAAAGGAGCTACATACCTTCTGTTGTCCTCCTTCTCTTGGCTTAAACGCCAAAAACAATCCAACTGAAGCAAGGTATGCGAAAAAGAAATTATAAGAATATCCATAACTTACAAAATCCTCTAAACTCCCTGTTTTATGATATAAAAATCTTATCAATAACATGCTCACAAAAATAATACATGTACATCCAACATATAAGATTACTGCTTTTACACGATTGGTAATCCACTTAACACCATATCTTCGAATATAAGCACCTGTAAGATACAGAAAAACAAACCATAACACATCATACCCTTTATGATCCCACGGAAGCTGCATTGGTAACATAGTTTTTGCAATAGAAAATACAAATAACATGCAAAAGAGCACTCCTTGAATTGCACGTTTTTCCATTCTGTCAAATCCAGCATTTAAAAACGGCATAAAAAGGGTTAGCAGCAAATATGCTGTTGCAAACCAGTAATGCTCTGTAGAAAAAGGAAACAGATACATGAATACCGTATAAACATCAAAGCTTTGTTGACCGGTTACTAAAAAAATCAGACCGATTACGACAGAATAAAACCACACCTGCAAGTAGACACGAAATGTTCGTTTAAAAATATCGCGTACTTCTATTTGGGATGTAATGTCTAAATTAACACTATCTCCAATTCCAAAATAGCCACTTATCAAAACATACACGTTCACAGCCGACAGACAAAAAGCTTCTATCAACCATGCTGTACAACCAACCGCTGTAAGTTCTCCTGTTGGATTTGCAAGCGCTCCACCTTTACTTAAATAGTGCAGGCAGACAATCATCAGCATTGCCAAAATTCTCAATATTTCGTAGTTTTTTACTCTTTCTTTCTTTATGATGATACATCTCCCTTCACTTTCTAACGCATCGTTTATGCTTTAAAACAAAATATTCCCTTCTGTTTATTGCATATTTTCCAATAGTGTTATTGCAATCCTTGTTGCTCCCTTACCATCAACTAACTGCTTCTCATCCTGATACAACTGCTCGCGATAACTCTTATCTGCAACACATCTTTGCAGCGTTTCTAACGCCTTATTTACTGTTTCCTCTAATTCTTTGGAAAAGTCGCCACAATTAATAACACTTGTTTTGTTTCCTATTTCCTCAGCACCCCGTCTTTGATTTTCTGCAAAATAGAAAACTAACATCGGAATACCAAGAGCACTCACTTCATAAATCGTACTTCCCGTTGCAGTAAGAACCACATCACACTGGCGCATAATTTCTTTCATGCTTTTCACATTCTCATGAACTACTACTCTCGGATGACTTGCATATAACTCCTTGAGTTCTTCAGCATGACTGTTAAATGGACCACTAATAATATGATATCTAATCTTTTCTTCCTGCAACAACTTATCTGCAAGAAATGCATCCACAAATGCCTTTGCTGCAAAGAATGGGTCGCTTCCACCTGTGGTTATCATAACATCTGTTACTTTATCTTTTAAAGTATAGTCAATATCCGTTAGGAACTCCTGTCTTAACGGCATATAAGATACGCCTAACAGCATCTTTTCTGGCTTATTTTCGTTATCTGCTTCGTATTTTGATGCAAGTTTTTCACCATAGATGTTGTAATTAATCAGTAAATTTACCGGATACGGCTGCCCCATATCTTCTAAACATACAACATATCCTAGTTTCTTCAATTCTCTATAATATTCATCACTTACCTGATAGCTGTCCACTAATAAAATATGTTTTTCTAACTCTTTTTTCTCTTTTTCCAAAAGGTTCCCCAATTGTGGCATCTCAGACAACATATCTCTATAATCGGTTGTAAGCAATCTCGTTTGAAACCCTCTCTGCTCTATCATAGAAACACATTCTTTACAAGCTGTCACAAATATTGGCTCTACTGCTTGTTCTTTTACAGCATCTGCTATAGAAAGACATCTCATAACATGCCCCATTCCAATTTCAGAATTACCATCTGCACGTATTACAAACATAATTATCCTCTATTCTATTTTTACTAATCGTTTCTTAAATTTGAGTTTAGTGAGCCATGCTGTTCTGTGGCTAAATTGCTCGGTGGGAGCTTGCTCACACAAGCGCAACTTTAGACACGGAACAATACGGCGAACGCCGTATCAACGAGCAACTCTGTTGCGAGTGGCGGCATGGC
>JAFSCH010000163.1 GCA_017436865.1 Lachnospiraceae bacterium | reverse complement strand
TTGACATGGCATAAATCTCCTTAGGTAATTTGTTTTAGCGATTCAATTATACCAAAAAGTCAAGATTTATGCCTTTTTTATTGGCTACAATATAGAGTTTTCAAGGTTCAATACACCTTTTGGGTGTGGGAAGTTTAAGTCATTTAAAAAAACAAGGCATCAAAATTGGTTAAAATTACATTGGAGATATTATAAACAAAAAGAAATATTGCTTGTTTACAATAATAGTGTACAAGTGATAAAATAGCCAAAAAATACTTATGATAGGAAAGGGGAATATGATGATTAGAGTAGCAATATGTGATGATGACCAAGTCTTTGCAGGGTATGTAGAGTCTTTGTGTATTGAGTTGGCCAAGTGTATGGGAGTAAAAGTTGATACGGAAGTTTATCCTGATGGGACTTCATTATTGGAAGGAATTGAGAAAGGGAACCGGTATGAGTTATTGTTTCTTGACATAGAGATGAAGAAAATGGGAGGAATAGAAACGGCTCATAGAATACGTGAGAGAAGTAAGTCGGTATTAATAATATACATTTCCAGCCATGAGCAGTATTTAAAGGAACTGTTTGAGGTAGAACCATTTCGTTTTCTTTCAAAGCCGTTAGATGAAGCATTGTTTAAATGCTATTTTGAGGCTGCAGTTGGCAGAATCGAAGAGGGGGCTGCATTTTTTCAATATAAACAAAATAAGTCATTTAAGAAGGTTGCATTTCGGGATATTGTATATTTTGAGAGTCAATATCGAATCATTCGTATTGTTTTTTCAGATGGAACAGAAGATACATTTTATGGTAAGCTGAATAACATAGAGGTAGAAGTAAAGGCAATTAATCAAAGCTTTTTGCGAATACATCAGTCATATTTTGTTAATTACAGTTATATTACGAAGAGTGAGCTTAAGCATGTTACGGTTTCTTATGGAAAGGGAAAGGAAGATGATTTGAAAATAAGCGAAGAACGTAGGAAAGAATTGCATGAAATGATGCGTGAAAGTGTAAGAAGAAAGGTAGATACAAAGTGAATATAATCGTTTCGTTTATTATAAGTCTGAGTCTTACTGGATTTTATCTATTAACAATAAATCGGTTTATGAGGACTTTTTTTTATGGAAAGAAAAACACTACCTATAGGTATATTTTATGGAGCGTATATTACTTATTGCAGATGTTTTTTGCAATAACGGATATTTTTTCGCTTCTACCGATTTTGCTATTAAATGTGGTATTTGTGTTTGGAATAAGTATTGTTTCTTATCAAGGAAGCGTGAAAAAACATTGCTTTTTTTCACTAATGATTTGCACTGTATGGATGCTGGTTGAGATTATTATTAATCTATTGTTTAATATGTGCGGTCTTCAGGGGGGAGAATTGCAGACGGCGGGGTCTGTTATATCAAAATTATGCATGTATATTATAGCGGTAATTATACAACATAGTATAAAAGGGAGAACGTGTCAGGAGATTTCTTTGCGGTATGTAATTGTGATAATTATGGTACCAGCGGTAAGTATTTATTTAATGTATCACATTTTTATGATAGCAATGTTATATGTTGAATATCACATTTTTGCAGTTGTTTCTAGTTTGTTTTTACTGTTACTTAATTTTGTTATTTTTGAAGTGTATGATTGGATGGGGAGAGGAGCAGAGCTTCTAAAGAAAAATCAATTGTACGAGCAGCAATTGGAATTATGTAGAAGGCAGGCTGAAGAACGGGAGGCTTACAATAGAGGACTTCGTAGGACACAGCATGATATAAAGAGCCATTTTGTGGCCTTGTTAGGGATGGTAGAAGCTGAGGATATGGATAATGCAGTGGCATATATACGTTCTTTGATTGATGGCAGTGCCGGGCATAGTGAGATGGAGATTTCTCATAGCGGAAATATTGTGATTGATTCACTAATTAATTATCGTTATGCATTGGCGAAAAAGGAAGGGATTGATTTTTTTGCTGAAATAGTGATACCATCAATTCTTCCGTTTGAGAGTAATCATTTAGCAATTGTTTTAGGGAATTTATTAGAGAATGCGCTAGAAGCTTGTAGAGAAATTAGTGATGGAAAACGATATATAGCGATAGAGGTATACTATGTTAAAAAAGCTCTTATGATAACGGTAAAAAACACATGTAAAGAGAAGCGAAGCAGAAATAAAGAAGGACGCTTCATAACAACGAAAAAGGATGTGAGCAACCATGGTTTAGGGCTTTCGTCTGTTGAGTTGGCTGTAAACAGTTATCAAGGAGAAGTAGTTGCAGAATCAGAAGAGGGAATTTTCAAAGTTTCTGTCATAATGTATGAAAAATGACGCATAAAGTTGAAAAAATGACATTTTCAATACGAAGATAAAAAAAGAACTATAATTAACTTAAGTAGATTTTACTTATGATATATTGAGTTAATACAAGGAGGTACAAAGATGAAGGGGACAAATAAGAATATGCCTGCAAAGATGTTAGAGGCAATTGCACGAAAGTCGGCAGGAGCAGCTGCTGATAGCAGATGTATGTTTATTTATCATCAGCCAAAGCAACCAGAAGGCTTAAAAAAATTTAAAAAATAAAATATTTAGGGAGAAGTGGAGTAAGTCTGCTTCTCTTTTTTAATAATGGTGAGATGGGTATGGGAAAAGTATTAGAGATAGCAAATGAAATCTTTTATAAAATGTATGAGGGAGAAAGGGATCGAGATGCCAGTAGTACAATTCGAGGTTTTTTGTTTCAGGATTTGGTGGCGATTAGTGAACTTTTAAAAGAAGATACGGAACGTATTTTTGTGGAATATATAGAGGATATTTTGGTTGTTAAGAAGGACACAACTTATATTATTCAGGCAAAGTATTATCCTAAAGGGAACGTAAAGAAGAAAGAAATTATTAGAGAACTGTATTATCAATATCTTTGCTTGACATTATTGGGATATAAATCAAAGGTGATTCCTATTTTAGCAGTATATAGTCCTGTAACTTCGAAGAAACTGACTTTGGAGAAAATGAAAGAAAAATATATTGAAAAGGATGAGGAGAGCAAACCGGAAATACCAGAGAACATAGCAGATTGGTTGAAAGAATATGTATACCCCTTAGATAAGGAAGAGGCAGAAACAAAATGCTTTCAGGAATACGCATGGAATCAGAATATGCAGGATTTCTTGGATGCATTAGAGATTATATCTGATTATAAAGCGATAAAGGATTATAGAGAAAATGTAGCAGATGAATTAGGCAAGCTGGATATGCAGGGGTGTTTAATCGATGATTTTGAGAAGAGAAAAAATATTATGCTGGGATTGGCGGTTCAGTATATTCATACGAAGTATAATGATAACTTGACTGAGAAAGAGAGAGAATGCCAACGCAAAGATTTTGTTGAGTATCTAGAAAAGAATCTCTGTACAGACGAAGGCAAGTGCATTGGAGCATATCTAAATTCTGTTGTGATTGAGTGCTGGGAAGACATTCAGAATGTAAATACCCAGATGACAGAAGAACAGGAAAATATGTTAGCATGCATACGTGATAATACCATGAAGTGGTTATCTGAGCTTTGCAGTACCGTGGATGGACAGTATCGATTATTATATACAGTCAGTAATAAATCAAAAGAGAGATTGGAAGGGTATTGTTCAAAAAGTTTGAATGATAAGTGTGGGATGGTTCGTGAGCATTATGATGTGATAAAGATGTTTTTAAAATATTTTTGGAAGATTATAATGAACATTAATCAAGATTTATTGAAGGAAAATGTGTCAGAAGAGGAAAGAGAGAGATTAACACCTCAATATTACATTAATCAAAATGAGACAAAATACATTAGTATACATTTTCCAGAGGATATTGTTAATAAGGCAGCTATTTTGGCCAGCAATGAAAGGTAAATTTATCTATAGCCTGCCTTTTCAGCAAAACCAAACATATGTTTTGCACTTGCGATAAAACACAAAAGTTATCCACATCCTATAGTTATAGTTATCCAATTTTATTTTTTTGTGGAAAACTTTA
>JAFSCH010000126.1 GCA_017436865.1 Lachnospiraceae bacterium | reverse complement strand
GGGTGTTTTGCAACCCGTTCCTACAAACTGATTGCGGAAGACCTACTTCCATCTCACGAAAAGCATTGCTTTCCTATTACTTTATTTCAGTACCTTGTAGCATTCAGGACACACTATGTGATAAACTATTTACATCCATTTGGATACCTCCTTTGACTTATATGCGGTTGGCGAACCTACATATATTGTATCATTGGAGGTTTTTTTCTGTAAGCTAAAGCATTTCCCACCACCCGCATAGCAGGTGGATTTTTAGTATTTGGGCTCCATTTTTCGGAACTCGAAAAACTCCGTCCCAAATACAGGGCCTTGCCCTAACATTAAAACAAGGGCTGATGTTCACCACATCAGCCCCTATAAAGAACCCTCTTATACTTTAATTTCTTCTCTTATTTCTCTAACTCGTAAAATACTCTTCTAATAAAATCGTTCAAACAATTCTTTCATCTGCCTTGGCTCAATCTTATCAAGATTAGCTCCCATTCTTTGATAATAGGCATTATCATAAATAGCTGGCTCATTTAAACCTTTTATTTTCATTAACAATACCAATTTCCCACCATATTCTAACAACCTAACATTTCCACCAATATATGCTTTATACTCATCTGAAATAGGTTCTTGTTCTAATAATTGAATCAATCGTTGAAAATATTTATCTCCACTCATTCCCATGCAATCAATATCATGATTCAGCCCAGTTATATAATATCCTTCTCTTTTAATAAATGAATAGTCCTCTGATTTTATTTGTAATTTATCGGCATCTTCTTTTTTATCTGCAACACCTGCAATTACATATCCTATTGCATTCTTTCCTCTATTTGCCATTGCAGTTAATGTCTTAATACACTTTTTATAAGTCTCTTCATTAAAAGCTCCTGATTTAATATCACAAAAACCAAGTTTAAAATCAAAACAAGTTTGTTCTATATTTGATTGTTTCAAAATAGTTTCTAACTCTGTGCTCCACTTAACAATTGCTGGATCTTCTGTATTTTCTACAAAGCACTTATCTATCATTCCAACAATAGCATTTATACCTTTATCACGTTCAACAGCACTCCAATTTCCACCACCACGACTTAACCGTACATTTGCAGTAATTCCATCCAATACTTTCAACAATTCAAATTGTGATATAATTTTCTTATTCTCTTTTACAATCAATTTATAAAATGCCAAAAACACAATTTGAAAATATCTTGGCACCTTATCAAACGTCCTATCCTTTGAAATCAATGAATTGAAATTAGTACCTGCTACATTCAATAAGCCCTTGATAACATCAAATACAACAAAAAAGTCTTTTTTAATACCATCTACCGTACGAAGTTTAATTTTTTCTTCTAACTCTATTGCTCTTTTGTTTATAGCTTTTAATGAATAATACTCATCTAGTATTTTACTACTTGACGCTGGAATTTCGTCAAATAGCATGGCTGCTATTATTTCTGCAATAATTTCTTCATCCTTTGATTCTCTGACCTGTTCTCTTCGAATAATTGCACTTTTTACCCAAAATACTTCATCTACATTTATCCCATAATTCAATTCTCTTGACGTAATGCTTATCTCGCGCATATTATTAAGTACTAATCTGCTATTTAATGAAACATCTCCTCTAATTTCACTCGAAATCACTCGCACCAATTCCGCAAAAAGTGACAATGCACCAGCTTGTCGAATTTCTTGCTTAGACAAATGTTTTCCATTAGCATTTATTCGCCTAAAAACTTCGTCAATTTCTGCTTCACTAGCACCTTTATACGTAGACATAGGTAATACATAAGATGTAATTCCCGCACATTCCTTTCTACCTAAGAGCGGCTCCTTTTGTATCAAAACTCCTTCATCTTTCATTAATTTCGTTTCAGCCATAGTTTCCAGATCAAAATAATATCCATCAACAGAAAATTCATTTTCAATGAAAGATGTAATAGAATTTAAACGTTGCATTCCATCAATAATTTCTAATACATCACCCTCAATCCCTTTACTCTCAGCTAATAAAATTAATGGTACGGGATAGTTCTTCCTTATGGAATCTATAAACGATGCTTTTTCTTCTACAGACCAAACCAATTTCCTTTGATATCTTCGGTTAACTACTAATTGCTGTTCCAAATAATACCCATAAATCCTTTGCACACTTTCTGATCGAACTGTCAAATCTTGCATAGTTTTTTCCCTCCCTATATCTCATCTCTATTTTTCTTCAATTGAAACAACGGTACAATTTTCTCTTCATAATCAAGAGTACCTTCTCTCAAATGCAAAAGCTGTTCTATTGTAGAGGGATACAACGTAATTCCATATTTACGAAATTCCTGCATAAGTGTTTTTGCATTTAAAATATTATTATCATATAGCAAATCTATTGCACCTTGAAAAATACTTTCATTCAAATAGAATGGTACATCGTCAGGTTCTTTTGTTCTCCATCCATTCTTAGACACTTGTCGCATAAGATATTGATATTGATTTGTTGAAATAATCTTCAATTGATGCGTTCTATAAATCATTGCTTGAATTGAAACTTTCCATTTATTTTTTAGAAATTGATAATACTTTAAGTCTGTAGGATACTGTAATATATCACGGCCAAATGTTTCTCGTGGTAATAGAAATGCGCTCGCAAACATGTTTGCTTGGCGCTCTCTTGCTTTAAATTCATCTTTGGTAATAGATTCTAAATCTTCACTCCAAGGATGCAGAACGATATGACCAAGTTCATGCGCCATATCAAAGCGAATACGCCCTTCTGGTCTCTGTCCCAACACAACTGCAATGAGATATACTGCATTTCCTTCAACAAGCGTTCGTTGGCTAAATGCATCAATTTCTTTCGCTTCACTTGGAAAACCAGTAACAAGAACTCCATGATTCTCCAATAGATATTGTAAATCTTTTATTGGTCCATCTCCAACATTCCACACTTTTCGTACTTTTTCAGCCGCCGCTTCTATTTCTGCAACTGCTGCATCACTTTCTGACTCAATCACATCATCAAATCCTGTAAAATCCACTTTTGGATCGACAAATGATTGAAACTCAATATAATTCCATAAAACCTCATACATTCTAGCAACGTATTCAAGTTTAACACTTTGCGCTATTCTATCTTTTTTTGTTGCAGAAGCAAGCGACCTAAAATAGGTAGTTTCTGTTAATGTAGCAAACTTGTCTTCTTGAAAAAAGAAGTCAAACGGAAATCCTAAGACACTCGCCATAGTACGCACACGGTCATATTCAGGAATATTACGATTATTTTCATATAAAGATATGGATTGTTTACTAATGTCTGTTTTATCAGCTAATTCTGTTAATGTGAAACCATTAAACAAACGAGCATTCTTCAAACGTTCTCCATTAAATTTTTTAGTTTCCATGATTCTTCTCCTAAAATAAAATAGGAGGTAATTTATACTTCTTCCTCCTTTGCCCGGAGAGGAAATTTAACTCCAGGTCTTAACTTGAATGGCTTGCCACGATTCTCTTCCTCATCATGTGTATTTTCATCCACATAATTCGAATTTGTTAATGCCACAAAATCTGGTGTGACATATTCCTTCAAATCAGCACTATCTACTTCAGCAAAATCTTTATCCAAATATAACAATTTAATCTCTTTTATTTCTTTATTCTCGACTGAATATGCAATTATATAATGTCTGTATCCATCATTCTTACTGATTATTCCCTGCATGATGTCATCAAAATCATTCTCAAAATCATCGTCAGTAAATGGCACCAATCCCATAGACTCTGCATAATCTGCCAATGTCATTTGTTTTGGACTCCCTTCACATTCTCCATTTTCCATACACAAAATTGATTGCATATAGTAAGGTTTTCTGCCATGTTTTTTCGGTCCAGCTGCTAATGTTGATAATGTCGTAATAGTGTAAGTAATTTTATTTATTTTATCAACCAAAATTCTTCCTTCAAATACAAATCGATTAAACGGAATCAAATATATATCATCATTCACTACATGATGACGCAAATTCTCATTTATATAATCACCAGGAGCAAATCTACAACGATTATTCGTTTCTAAACGACGTTCCGACAAAACATCCTCTGTAATTGCTTTGTTAATAGAATATACAATACGGCGAATAAGAATCTCATTAAACTCAATCGAGCTATTACGGCTATCTTTCAATATTTACACCTCCAAAACTTACTTTATGTTTTTATTTTTACATAATCATTCATTTTTGTCAAGTGTATTGCATTTCTATTTTGTTTTTATCAACTCTTTTTACATTTTACAGTTCTATATTTTATATTTTTTACATCATTATATACGTAGCCATATATCCAACTGCCATATATAAAGAAAAAAGTATATCAGCACAACTACTGATATACTTTCCCCATTCATTATTATACCAACACTGTATTTTCTTCTTTAAATGCCTTATATTCTTCTACCGAGATATTCCCAGCCTTACATGCTTCTTCTACTGAAAAATTATGGTTTTCAACTAAATTATCCACAATATCAACTACTTTTTTCAAAGCATAATTTTCAATCACATTACTCATTTTCTTAACACCTTCCTTATCTTCTTTGAAATAGTTTACTCGTTTCTGGAAGTTCTTAAACTTCGAATTAGTAACCTTCTTCTGTGTAAAGCATTGCATAAGCTCTGCTATTTCTGTCCCATCGTTAACTGTGGTATTAACATATATT
>JAFSCH010000117.1 GCA_017436865.1 Lachnospiraceae bacterium | reverse complement strand
TCTTACTTTAACATTCATTGTAGATACCTCTTGTATTCTTTAGATTTTACCAACGGGTCAGGTCAGTAATAATCTAAATTTACTTGAGGTATTTTTTTATGTCAATTTCTTGACCTATTTAAAGTATACAGGAAGCTCCTAGCCTTTCTTTATATCAGATTCGTTGCAGCTGGAGCCGAGCGAATACCCTTCATCACATTCAAACGATTAATCTCCATATCCTCTGGTCCTGTCATGGAACAGCCCTTTTCCTTCGCATAGACAATGTAATCCAGAATTTCCTGTGTGATTAATTCTCCTGGTGCCAGAATCGGTATTCCTGGTGGATAGCACATCACGAACTCAGCACATACCATATCTTTACATTCTGCCAGTGGCAAGGATTGCTTTTCACCATAAAAGGCATCCTGCGGTGAATAAATCACTCGCGGATTGATGTATTCTGCTGTCATCAATCCTGTTCTGTCTTTTTTATATAAACGTCTAATTTCTGCAAGAGCACTGACAAGCCGTTCAATATCTCTAGGTCTGTCACCAACAGAAACATAAGCCAGACAGTTCCCGATATCACCAAACTCCGTCTGAATATCATATTCATCACGCAGTAAATCATACACCTCGATTCCCGCAAGCCCGATTGGCAATGTATTCACAATCAGCTTCGTTACGTCAAAGTCATAAATAGAATCACCATTGATTAATTCCTTGGAATAGGCATAGTAATCACCAATCTGATTAATCTCTTTTCTCGCATAGTCAACCATGCTCATAACCTTATCAAAAATCTCTTCTCCATGAAGCGCAAGCGTTCTTCTCGAAATATCAAGACTGGACATTAATAGATACGAACCACTGGTTGTCTGTGTCAGATTAATAATCTGTCTTACATACCCCGGATTCATGCTAGGTCCTGTCAACAAAAAGGAAGACTGTGTTAAGGAACCACCAGACTTATGCATACTGACTGCTGCCATATCTGCACCAGCTTCCATGGCTGTCATTGGCAAACCTTTTCCGAAATACAACTGCGTTCCATGTGCCTCGTCCACTAACATTTTCATACCATGTGCATGTGCAAGGTCGGTAATTCCTTTCAAATTAGAACAGATACCATAGTAAGTCGGATTATTGACTAAAATCGCTTTGGCATCCGGATTCTCCCTGATTGCCTTTTCCACCTCTGAAAGACGCATTCCGAGAGCAATACCAAGCTCATGATTCATATCCGGATTCACATAAACTGGAACTGCACCACATAAAATCATGATATTAATGACGCTTCTATGTACATTTCTTGGAAGAATAATCTTTTCCCCACGCTTACAGACAGACAATACCATACTCTGTACTGCTGAGGTTGTCCCCCCTACCATAAAAAAGGCATTCGCTGCACCAAAAGCATCTGCTGCAAGCTCCTCTGCTTCCTTTATGACAGATACCGGATGACACAGATTATCCAGCATTTTCATAGAATTCACATCAACGGCCAGACATTTCTCTCCCAAAAAAGCTGTCAGGTCAGGATTCCCCTTTCCTCTCTTATGCCCCGGTACATCAAATGGCACAAGACGCGCTGTCTTCATTTCCTCTAGTGCTTCTAAAATAGGTGCACGTGTCTGATCTAACTTACCCATACTCACCCAAATCCTTTATCTTTTAATAAATATTTACTCCACTGAAAATCTCTATCATTTCCTGTCTAAGATTGTTGCTAATCTGCAGTCGTTCTCTTGGCGGAATCTCATAAATATCCGAATTAAACAAGTAATTCTGCAAATCCAGCTCCTTAATCAACATCTTCGTGTGGAAGATATTTGCCTGATACACATTAATATCTACCGCATCATAACGGTCTAAGGTATTCTTATCAATGTAATCCTGAATCGATGTCATATGATGATCCATAAATACCTTTTTTCCTTCTACATTTCGTGTAAAGCCTCGTACACGGTAATCCATCGTAATAATATCAGAATCAAAGCTACTAATCAAATAATCGAGCGTACTAAGAGGCGTAATCTCTCCACAGGTTGCCACATCAATATCTACACGAAAGGTTGCAATATTCGTCTCAGGATGATATTCCGGATAAGTATGTACGGTAATATGACTCTTATCAAGATGAGCAACAATCTCGTCATTATGATTGGTTATGGAAATCGTATCCTCAAAATTAAGCGCTGCACTTGCCGCACTGCTCTGTCCCGATGGAATCATATTGTCCTCTGCGATTAAAAAGGTCACACTCGCTCCTTGAGGCTCATAATCCTGCTTGGAAACATTTAAAACGTGAGCTCCAATCATTTCTGTTACATGAAACAAAATCTTAGTCAGACGCTCTGAATTGTACTGCTCATCAATATAGGCAATATAATCCTTCTGCTCCCTCGCACTCTTAGCATAGCAGACATCATAGATATTAAAGCTTAAAGACTTTGTTAAGTTATTAAATCCATAGAGTTTTAATTTACCTTCCATCGCAAATACAACCTTTCTTTGTTACTGTTCACACAGCAATCCTTCATTCGATTATTGTTAGTGTACTAAAGTGTTATATAATAAAAATAGTGCGTGCCAGCGCACGCACTTTGGCAAGAATTTCTTACGAAATTCTTGTCTAACTGCCACTACGCTACAGCACTTTCCTATAAAGTAAAAAAGCAAGTGAGATTCTTATTCCTCACTTGCATGTTCTTTCCATAGTATTCTTACGCACAAATAGTATTTATGCTTATTGTTTACAGGATGATTAGAGTCTATATAGCAAAAAAGCGTAACTATTCAGTACCTTCATAGTTACATGCAAAAATCCACCTTAAATTTGCTTCGCAAATAGATTTTTGCCCATTTATACTACATTTCTTACGGCATCCGCAGTAAATGCGTATGCCTACTGAATAGGTATAAAAAATTTACTTTTACTACTCTTATTGATTTTCACAAGTGGGTCGTACAATCTGTACATGGTTTATAGTAACCAACTTAGTAACTTCACAGCAATGATACTGCTAGTTACCCAACTTATAAAATACGGACTTTTCGTCCAATCAATAAGGCTCTAACCGCCTTAGTTTTCATTGTTTTTCAACAACTATCAACGCACTCATTATACGGTAACTTTATGCCAAATGCAATAGTTTTTTACACTTTTTCTAAACTATTTTTTTAATATTACTAAACATTTTCTTTCATAAAATAATACGATTTCTTATTAAGCCTGTCCAATCTGATATAAGGAATAAAAATAGCCCTTTTTATCCATCAATTCCTCAAAGGAACCTCTTTCCTCTACTTTTCCATCCTTCATTGCAAGAATGAAATCATATTTCGATAAAATATTTGCATGAAGCTTATGGGACACCGCAATCCTTGTGTAATCCTTTAACTCTAATAGTGAACTTTCCACCTGACTGGCTGTTTTCATATCAAGAGAAGCAGTTACTTCATCCAACAGGAGAATCGGTGTACCTCGGAGGATTCCTCTTGCAATAGCCACTCTCTGTCCTTCACCACCAGATAATCTATTTCCATTTTCACCACAGGTAAAATCCGCATCCTTTTTTGTTAAGACTTCCTGCAAACCTGCAAGCTCTATTGCGTGTGCAATGTTTTTCTGTGGAAATTGCTTAAACATACTGATATTATTTTCTATACTGCTGTCAAATAAAAAGTTTTTCTGTCTGATAAAGGTAACCATACTGCAAATAGCTGAAAAATCAAGCTCCTCATACTCTCGATTACCAACCAAAATCCTACCCTCATAATTGCCTAATTCCCCTGCAAGCAGCTTCAACAAGGTGGATTTTCCACTTCCTGATGCACCCACAATCGCATAGCTCTTGCCCTGTTCAAAGTTGACATTGATATTATGTAAAATCGGCTTATTATCTTCATACGCAAAGCTTACATTTTGTAAATTAAGCTGATAATCTTCCATGATATCTGTCTGCATATTTTTTTCTTTCTGTGATTCCAAAAACATATCGTGCTGTTTCATAATCTGACGTGCTGCTGCCATATTGGAAATATCTGCCGGAATGGTCTGTGCCGGATTCATAATACTATTCATCAACTGAATAAATGCTACCAATACGCCAACAGTAAGAGTTTCCTGCATTACCAGCCATGCACCAAATGCCATAATTACCACCTGTGAACCGGTTACCAAAGCCATAGCAACAGTATACACTAGACTTTCTACCATTCTTCGCTTACATCTGACTTCTTCTGTACTTCTATTCTGTTTCGCAAAAAGAACCGACATTTCCTTCTCTGCCTGAAAGCTTTTAATAACAGCAAAGCCGGAAAACATTTCCTGCAACAACCCACTCTGTTTTCCATCTTCCTTACTTACCTTATCCTGTATCTTTTCTAAATCCTTTCCTACCAGAGATGCAATCAACATAGTGACAAAACACATCGCTATAGTTACTCCAAACATTCCCGCATCATACATCAGCATGATTCCGATTGCTGCTATCAGAGTTATTACACCAGAAACCAGCGAATAAATCTTTTCTAAATATTTTTCCTCTATGACACGTATGTCATTGGTAAGCACGGAAACATATTTCCCTGTCATTTCACTATCAAAAGTATGTATCGTTTTTTCAAAGATTCCGCTAAAAACCCGTTCCTTATAAGCTACTAATGCCTTTTCTATAAAATGCTGTTTCGTGCTGCGAACTACCATGCAAACATAAAACATCGTAATAAAATAAATCACAATTGCAACAATACACTGATACAGCTCCCTTAGTGAGCCATACGCTGCAACGTCCAGCATCTTCTGTAGTGCGATTCCCATTCCTGCTGCCAGTATTGCTTGCACTACTGACGCAATCAGAGATACTCCGAAACGAATTCTGCCTCCCCGTAAAAAATAGTGAAAATACTTTTTCTTCTGCATAAAAAAACCTCCTGTACATTTCTTATGTTTATTGTACAGAAGGTCTTGGTTGTATTCAAACAACCGTTTAGACAGTCATTCAATTCTCTTTAGAACCACTCAACCGATAGTTTAATTTTTTATGAATACTACTAAAAAATAGGTTTCTCTCTTTTATATACATATCCAAAATCAAATACTTTATTTACATTAAGCTCTCTTGCAAAGGTTAATAATGGAACAATGGTCGCTTCTTTATGCATTGCATATGCTTTCAAATCTCCATTTACTGTCTCCACATCGCTACATTCCACAAGGTTGAATTCCTCTAACTGTTCCATCAGCTTTTCTACTTTTTCAACACTTACACCAACACCCTCTGCAATTAACTCAGAGGAACTCTTTTTATTGATACGCTGATACATAAAAAAGAGTATTTTAAGTGTATCCTTCTCCGCTAATAATCGAAACGTTTTTGACAAATCCTCTATGTTCTCAAGAAAACTTCGATATCCCATCTCCGGCTCCGGCATAATAAAGAAATATCTGCCATTCTGGGATAATCGTACTCTTACCAAACCATCGTCCGTCAGTAATGTAGAATAGTACTCATGGTCATTTTCATCATTGACAGAATCCATCATCTCAGCAGCCGCTTTATTCTTTAGAGAATTAATCCTAAATAGCCCAAACTCAATTGCAATGCAAAGAGAAACCGCTCTTTCAAATGCTTCCTTATCCTCTTTGGAATATAGCTCCTCGATAATCATATCCTCTAGGCGACTACCTTTTTCCTGTTCCATGTCAAATAAGGCATCAATAGAAACTCTCAAAGCTCTTGCAATATTAGGCAACAGCTCTGCATCCGGTGTACCACCGCGCTCCCACTTGGAAACTGCCTGCGTTGTTACTCCTACTAGATTTCCAAGCTCCTCCTGCGTTATTCCTCTTTTCATACGAAATTCCTTAATCTTTCTTCCTAATATGCTTTCCACTTTATAATCTGTTCCTCTCTACTCATGCCATGGCATATTCATTCTAAGCATTATTCTATCATACTAATGTACATTTATTCTATATGAACAGCAATGTTTCATAAAAAAGAGATTGCCCAGCGGCAATCTCTAGCAAGAATTTCTGTCGAAATTCTTGTTTAACCACCACTACGTTACAGCAATTTCCTATTACATGAAAAAGAGGGTAACAGACTTACATCTGTTACCCTCTGCGCTTGAACACAATTATATTATTTTACAATTCGATTATTCAGCCTTTGCTGCCTTTAACTGCTCTGTTAATGCAGGAAGAATCTTATTTAAGTCTCCTACAATACCATAATCAGCTACGTCGAAGATTGGAGCTGTCTCATCCTTGTTGATAGCGATGATAACATCTGACTCTTCCATACCAGCGATATGCTGAATAGCACCGGAAATACCGATTGCAAAGTATACGTTAGGACGTACAGTCTTACCAGTCTGTCCTACCTGAAGATCCTTAGATAACCAACCAGCATCTACAACTGCACGAGAACAGCTTACTGTACCGCCAAGTACTTCTGCAAGATCCTCTAAGAGCTTGAAGTTCTCAGCACTTCCAACACCACGACCACCAGAAACTAAAATCTTAGCATCCATGATATCTACAGTATCAGTTACAGACTTAACGATTTCAAGAATCTCAACATACTTGTTGTCTGGAGTGAATCCTGGATTGAATTCAACTACAGTTGCCTTCTTACCAGCTTCCTTAGCACGCTTCTGCATAACACCAGGACGTACTGTTGCCATCTGAGGACGGAAATCTGGACAAGCGATAGTTGCAATTGTGTTTCCACCGAATGCAGGACGTGTCATTAATAACTGGTTGTGCTTCTGTTCCTTACCTGGCATTGGGTTGATTGGGAAATCACCAATTTCAAGCTGTGTACAGTCAGCAGTTAAACCTGTATGGATTCTAGCAGAAACTCTAGGTCCTAAATCACGACCGATAGCAGTTGCACCTACTAAAAAGATTTCTGGCTTGAACTCATTAATTACAGAAGCAAGAGCATGTGCATATGGCTCAGTTCTGTACTCTTTTAATTCAGGATCGTCTACAACGATTACCTTATCAGCGCCGTACTCAGCTAATTCATCAGCTAAGCCCTTAACGTCTGAACCTACTAAAACTGCAGTAACTTCACATCCTAAAACCTCAGCAAGGTCTTTACCTTTACCGATTAATTCGAATGCAATACTGTTGATAACATTATCTACCTGCTGAGCGAAGACAAATACGCCCTTGTATTGTTCTAAATTCATTTTTTCGACCTCCTAGATGATGTGCTTTTCTTTCATTTTTCCTACAATGTAGCTAGCTGCATCAGTAGGATCTAAGGTAACCACTTCGCCGGCACCCTTTCTTACCTTATCAGAAGCCTTTGCAATCTGTGTAGGTGAACCCTTAAGACCAAGATTTGAATCTTCAACGTCTACAAGGTTAGCTCTTCCCCATACAGTAATCTCTGCTTCACAAGCATCGAAAATTCCACCTGGAGTCATATAACGTGGCTCATTCATTTCGCCAAGTGCAGTTACAAGACAAGGCATCTGAGCCTTTAATACATGATATCTGTCATCATACTGACGCTGAACGATTACATTATTACCTTCAATCTTAATATCCTGTGCATAAGAAATTACAGGGATATTTAAGTGCTCAGAAATCTGAGGTCCTACCTGAGCGGTATCACCGTCGATAGCCTGACGTCCTGTAATAATTAAATCGTACTCTAAGTTACGGATAGCACCTGCTAAAGTCTGAGATGTAGCCCAAGTATCAGCACCACCTAAAACTCTGTCAGTAACAAGAACTGCCTTATCAGCACCCATTGCTAATGCTTCACGTAATACATCTTCTGCCTTTGGAAGTCCCATTGTAATAACGGTAACTTCTGCGCCATACTGATCTTTTAATCTAAGTGCTGCTTCTAAACCTGCCTTATCATCAGGATTCATGATAGTCATCATAGCAGCTCTGTCTAATGTACCGTCTGGATTGAACTTTACGCCACCCTTTGTATCAGGTACCTGTTTAATACAAACAACGATTTTCATTGTATATTCTCTCCTTATTGTTGTTTTAGTGTTTTTGAATAACCCGAGCTTCGAAAATGCAGAGCATTTTCTCAGTCGCGGTATGCGTTGCACCGCGACTTCAAATTTTTAGTACAGCCCGATTTCCATAAATGCAAATCGTTCTGTCCGAAAAATTTAGCTCGTCTTACTTAATTACATTCGCGGAGATTACCATTCTCTGAACTTCTGAAGTTCCTTCGTAAATCTCAGTAATCTTAGCATCTCTCATCATACGCTCTACGTCATACTCTCTTGTATATCCGTATCCACCATGCAACTGAACAGCCTTTGTTGTAACTTCCATTGCAACTTCTGCTGCATATAACTTAGCCATTGCTGCCTCTAATGAGTATGACTTCTGAGTAGCCTTAGCCATTGCTGCTTTGTAAACAAGCATCTTAGCCGCTTCTACCTTTGTTGCCATATCAGCAATTTGGAACTGAGTATTCTGGAATGCTGCGATTGAACGACCGAACTGCTTTCTTTCCTGCACATAAGCGATTGTAGACTCTAATGCACCTTCTGCAATACCAAGAGCCTGAGCAGCGATACCGATACGTCCACCATCAAGTGTATGCATAGCAATACCAAATCCCTTACCCTGAGCACCAAGTAAGTTCTCCTTAGGGATACGACAATCTGTGAAGATAAGTTCATATGTAGCTGAACCACGGATACCCATCTTCTTTTCCTTTGTACCAAAAGTAAATCCAGGAGTTCCCTTCTCTACGATAAATGCAGAGATTTCTTTTACTTTCTTACCACGTTTTTCAATGATACCTGTAACAGCGAAGATAACATAAATGTCAGCTTCCTTACCGTTAGTGATGAAAATCTTAGAACCATTTAATACCCACTCATCACCTTCTAAAACAGCCTTTGTCTGCTGTCCTTGAGCATCTGTACCAGCACCTGGCTCAGTAAGACCGAATGCACCAAGCTTCTCACCCTTTGCAAGTGGAACTAAGTACTTCTGCTTCTGCTCTTCTGTACCATATGTCTGAATAGGGTCACAACAAAGAGATGTATGTGCTGAAACGATAACACCTGTTGTACCACAAACCTTAGAAAGTTCCTCTACACACATAGCATATGTTAAAGGATCACAACCCTGTCCGCCGTACTCCTTTGGTACAGGAATGCCTAAGAAACCATTCTTAGCCATCTTTTCTACTGTTCCTCTAGGGAACTGTTCTGTTTCATCAACCTCCTGTGCAAGAGGCTTTACTTCTTTCTCAGCGAACTCTTTGAAAAGAGTACGTGCCATTTCATGCTTTTTGCTTAAAGTAAAATCCATGATTTTAATTCCTCCAATTTATTGTAATTACTGAGCGTCGATAGGTGTCTTTGTTCTATCTGCATTGTATACATAGAATCCCTTACCGCTCTTAACACCAAGGTTACCACCACGAACCATCTTACGGATAAGTGGACATGCACGGTACTTGCTGTCACCTGTCTCATTATAAAGAACATCCATAATAGCAAGGCAAATGTCTAAACCGATGAAATCACCTAACTCTAATGGTCCCATTGGATGATTTGCACCAAGCTTCATAGCAGCATCAATACCAGCAACATCAGATACGCCTTCCATCTTAATGAAAGCAGCTTCATTAATCATAGGAATTAAGATACGGTTTACTACGAAACCAGCAGCTTCATTCACCTGAACAGGAGTCTTTCCGATTTCTTCAGAAATCTTCTTGATAGTATCAACAACTTCTGCTGGAGTGTTAACACCTGCGATAACTTCAACAAGCTTCATACGATCTGCTGGATTGAAGAAATGCATACCAACCATAGGACGGTTTAAACCGTTTCCGATTTCTGTAATAGAAAGGCTTGATGTATTAGAAGCAAAAATACATTCTGGCTTTGCAATCTTATCAAGCTCACCAAATGTTGTCTTCTTAACTTCCATATTTTCGAATGCAGCTTCTACGATCAAATCGCAATCTGCACATAAATCTTCCTTAAGACCTGGTGTAATCTTTGCAACGATTGCATCAGCAGCTTCCTGTGTCATTTTTCCTTTTTCAACAAGCTTAGCATAGCCCTTAGCGATTTTATCTTTTCCGCCTTCAGCCCACTCCTGCTTAATGTCGCAGAGTGCTACTTCATATCCGTCAATCTGAGCAAATGCTTTTGCGATACCTTGTCCCATGGTACCTGCACCAATAATACCTACTTTCATTGAAAGTACCTCCTTGATTCTATGTTTAAATATTTATTAATTAGCAGTTTTTGAATGGCTCTTTAACCTTTTCCTTATTCTTATCTAAGAAAAATGCCATACCATACTTCTGATCTTCTGTCTCGAAGCAATCACCGAAAAGCTTCTCTTCGATAACAAGTGCCTGATCCATATCAACATCAAGACCTTCGTTAATTGCCTTCTTGCAGTTACGAACAGCGATAGGAGCATTCTTAGCGATTCCTGCTGCCATCTTCTCTGCTGCTGGCATTAACTCTTCCTGTGTATATATTGCATTTACAAGACCAATTCTAAGAGCTTCGTCAGCCTTGATATTTCTTGCTGTGTAGATTAACTGCTTAGCCATTCCAGCGCCTACAAGACGAGCAAGTCTCTGTGTTCCGCCAAATCCAGGTGTGATTCCAAGACCAACCTCTGGCTGTCCAAATACTGCATTATCAGAACAAATTCTAATATCACAGCTCATAGAAATCTCACATCCACCGCCAAGTGCAAAGCCATTTACTGCTGCGATAACAGGGATTGGGAATGTCTCTAACTTACGGAACACATCATTACCCTTCTTACCAAAAGCTTCACCTTCAGCCTTTGTTAATGTGCTCATCTCTCCGATGTCAGCGCCTGCAACGAAAGACTTCTGACCTGCACCTGTTAAAATAAGACATCTTACTTCATCAAGATTTACAGCATCAAGTGTTGCATCTAGCTCTTCTAATACCTGAGAATTTAAGGCATTTAAAGCTTTTTCACGGTTAATAGTAATCTTACCTACTGCACCGTTCTGTTCATATAAAACAAATTCCATTTATTTTTCCTTGCCTTTCTTATATTATGTGGGTTTGTGTTTTCACACAAGCCCACTAAATTAATTCATAAGCCTTATGCTTCGTACTTCTTAACGATTGTAGAGCAACCCATACCGCCACCGATACAAAGTGTTGCAAGGCCAGTCTTAGCGTCCTTAGCTTCCATTTCATGAAGAAGTGTAACTAAGATACGGCATCCTGAAGCACCTACTGGATGTCCTAATGCGATAGCACCACCGTTTGGATTTAACTGCTTATCAACATCGATTCCTAAATCTCTTCCTACAGCGATAGACTGTGCTGCGAAAGCTTCGTTTGCTTCGATAATATCGAAGTCTTCAATCTTCATACCAACTTTATCCATTACCTTCTGTGTAGAAGCAACAGGTCCGATACCCATAACTTCTGGTCTAACACCAGCAAGAGCACCAGCAACCCACTCAGCCATAGGTGTAACACCTAATTCCTTAGCCTTCTCTTCGCTCATAACTACGATAGCTGCTGCACCATCGTTGATACCAGATGCGTTACCTGCTGTAACATATCCGTCCTTGTTGATTGCACGAAGCTTAGCTAATGCTTCGATAGTAGAACCAGCACGAGGACCCTCGTCAACCTTGAACTCTACCATTTCTTTCTTCTTCTTAACCATTACTGGAACGATTTCCTTATCAAACGCACCAGCTTTCTGAGCTGCTTCAGCCTTCTGCTGACTCTTAAGTGCGAACTCATCTAACTCTTCACGAGTAATCTTCCACTCATCACAGATATTATCTGCTGTCTGAATCATATGGTAATTGTTGAATGCATCCCATAACGCATCATTTACCATAGTATCAACCACTGTACCATTGTTCATTCTATAGCCAAAACGAGCATTTGGAAGTGCATATGGTGCCATAGACATGTTTTCCATACCACCAGCAACAACGATATCAGCATCACCTGCTAAAATCATCTGTGCAGCCATGTTTACACAGTTAAGACCAGAACCACAAACTACGTTAACTGTAACAGCTGGTGTCTCAATTGGAAGACCTGCCTTGATAGAAGCCTGACGAGCTACGTTCTGACCCTGTCCTGCCTGGATTACACATCCCATATATACATGGTCTACTGCTTCTGCAGCAACTCCTGCTCTGTTTAATGCTTCTTTAATTACGATAGAACCAAGTTCTGCCGCTGGAGTAGTAGAAAGACTTCCTCCCATAGTACCAATTGCTGTACGGCATGCGCCTGCTAATACGATTTTCTTTGCCATTATCATTTCCTCCATCCGCTTGAAAATTACCTTTAAAAGGATTATCAACTTTGATTGTTATTTTTATCACAATCATCGTTACCATTTTATCATACTGTTAAAATAAAAGCAATCTGTTTGTATACATTACACAATAATTTTTTGACGAATTTTGTAGTACTTTTTTGTCTAAAATTATTTTTTCAATTCAGCATTATTTTTGTTCTTTTGCGAATTCTTCGACAATATAATCAAGCATTTTGAATTTTCTATACCATTCTTTCGTTTCATTATCCCTAACCACCTCAGATTGATTCACATGCAAAAACTGTGCCAATTGATAAAAATCAATCCAAATCTCATTATTTCCTTCTTTTTGAGACTCATCAAAGATAAGCTGTAACCCCATATGCAGATGTACCGTTTCAATATTGTTCACATTCTCTGTTTCACTATATCCTGTACGCCCCATATAACCAATAACATCTCCTGCTGTCACTACGTCACCAATTTCTAACCCAGCCGCATAAGGTCTGTTTTGCCGTAAATGGGCATAGTAATAGTATCGCTTTTTATCAAAGCTGCGAATGCCAATACGCCATCCCCCATACTTATTCCATCCAAGCGCCTCTACATAACCAGATTCACAGCAAATAACAGGCGTACCTACTGCCCCCATCATGTCATGCCCTAAATGTTTTCTCTCATAACCATAACTTCTAGATACACCAAAATCTTCATAATCCTGATAAGGAAAACCTTTTGCAATTGGCGAAAATGCTTTTAGTCCATATTTCTTCTCCATAATGCTTTTTCCCTCTTTATCCAGTGTCTCTATCTCATATTCTCCCAACAAACCTCCAAGTACTGCCTCATACGCTTCATAATAATAATCAAAGTGCTTATATGTTGACTTTAATTCTTCCACTGTAATCTCCTTTTCAGTCATCTTCTGTGCAATTTCATCAATATACGTAATTGATGTTTTATCAATTTTTCCACCACATTGCACAGCAGCATACGCAAGTAACACAATCCAATCAAGATGCACTTCTTCATAATAACTTTCCACATCCAGCCTGCATGCTTTTTTCATAGCTTCTGCCGACACTCTATAGTCCACCCATTTAATATAGTCTTCACTCGTTACTGCCATCAACTTCTCATCCTCACACCGCTCTGCCATGTAAATTCCTATCACTAAAACCATCGTAATTACTGCTAATGCAGTCATCATATATTGGTATCGTTGTTCCTTTATCTTTTTCACTCAAAACCTCACTCCACATTCTCTCAGATTAATATATGACTGCTGTATATATTTTAAAACAAAAATAGGAGCTGTGAAAAAATGAGCAATCATTTTTTATGCTTCCAAAGGTTCCTTCTGCCTGAATTGACCTGTTCATTCTAAGAAGTGCGCCCTGTATACTTTCCAGTTTTTTATAACTTCATCATGCATGGAAGTTAATTCGTAATTAATTCGGACAGTTCTGTTCTTATCATTCTTCTTGATCTGATATTCACTTTACAGTTATTTTCCAGTTCTTGGCTAACTACCACTACTTAACATCAATTTCCCATTACACAAAAACAGGTATCGGAATAATCCGATACCTGTACCATCAACGATATGAAATTAATTTTCTGGCTCAATCAAACCATAGGTATTACCTTTACGCTTATAAACTACATTTACCTCATCTGTCTCTGCATTGCAGAATACAAAGAAGTCATGTCCTAATAATTCCATCTGAATACAAGCATCCTCTGCATACATTGGCTTAATATCAAATTTCTTAGTACGAACAATCTTAATCTCTTCATCGTCTTCTTCATAATCTTTCTCAATGAAATCAGTTCTTAAGCTTGCTGCTCCAGCCTGTTGTTCTGCCCTAAATTTATTTCGATATTTTTTAAGCTGTCTCTCAATCACTTCAGCCGCAAGATCAATCGATACATACATATCGTTGCTTACTTGCTCTGAACGAATGATATTACCCTTAACAGGAATGGTAACCTCTATCTTTTGCCTCTCTTTTTCAACACTTAATGTGGCATGTACCTCCGTTTCTGGCGTGAAATATTTTTCCAGCTTGCCGATTTTGTCTTCTACTGCTGCCTTTAAACCTGGTGTAACGTCGATGTTCTTTCCGCTGATAATAAATTTCATGATGTACACATCCCTTCGTTCATATTGTATAATGATTATAACATATTATCTGATTTTTTCAATATTTTTTACAACAATATATTATTTTTTAAGAATTATTATTAGCCCTCTTATTTCTTTTGCGACATTATTGTTGTCAACGACTTTTTCCTTTTTTTGTATGTTTTATAGTATATGAACAAAACAGTTGTTTGTTTTTCACTCTCTATCTTCCACAACTAAAACACCCTAAACTCTGTGGATAATGTGGATAACTCAGTGTATAAGTCAATATTAAGACTTTTTTCACGCCTCAAAGGTGTGGATATCTTGTGAACATATAAAAAATGACTGTATTATTCCTTTTCTATTCTCCATGTTTTTTGTGCATATTGTCGATTACATTCTGTCTGCATAAATATTGATAATGTTAGACAAATAAAGAAGAGATATCAATATGATATCCCTTCTCTTAATACTATATACCTTATGTTAGAATATTCTTCTTACCGCTAAAATATTTTTATAGGTTGCCGTCGATATCTTAATACCTGTTTTGGCTGAACTTGCGTGTACAATCTGACCATTACCAATATAAATTCCAACATGGCCAGAATAGCATACGATATCACCAGGCTGTGCATTCGCAATACCACCCACTTCATAACCTTTGCTTCTCTGAGCTGATGAAGAATGTGGTAAGCCTACTCCAAAGTTCGCATATACACTCATAACAAATCCCGAACAGTCTGTTCCATTTGTCAAACTGGTTCCTCCATATACATATGGATTGCCAACAAACTGTAACGCATAATCAGCTACTGCCTTACCAATCTCACTTCCTTGCGCTGCCCCAACTGTGCTCTGTGCCGCTTCGACAGCTGCCTGATTTTGTTGTTGCTTCTGTACAAGTTTTTCTGCCCTAGCCGCTTCTGCTGCTTGTGCTGCTGCTCTAGCCGCTTCACGTTCACGCGCTTCCTCTGCTAACCTTGCTTCCTCTTCTTCCTTAGATTCAGCATGTACAAAATCTGTTCTCAAATTCACATAATCTCTAGAAACATAACCATCGCCTTCTTCAATCTCAATCTTAACCCATCCATCAAGCTCTTCCTTTACAACAAGCTCTTCTTCAATTGGTACAAGACCAAGCACTGCCGATTCCGTACTTGCTTCTTTTCTTACTTTTAATGTTGTTGTATTAACAACAGCATAGGTTGTTCCTATTTCCTTGGCAAGTTTCTGTGCTGCATCACCTGTCACACAATACTCTGCCTTTACATAGCCTTCACATTTTCCGGATACAATTTTATACCATCCGTCTTTTTCTTCTATGTATTCTCCCACAGAATCATCATAAAGCTTTCCAACAATTTCACCTTCTTCACTCGGCATACTTCTTACATTTACGTAATTATTTACCTGAGCAATAACTAAACTGCTAAAATCCTGTTCTTCTTCTGTAGTTTTCTCTTCTACGGTTGTTTCTTCTGTCTCTTCTGCCTGTGCCTTTTCCCCTTCTATATCTGATGCTGTTCCCTTTGTAGAAAGCTCTGATACTGAAAAGCCTGCGCTGGTTCTTAATTCAACGTTTTTCTTTTTATCATTACTATCATCTACTGCCGGCGTTTCTGCCTTAGCAACCTTTTCTGATGCAATAACAATATTCGGTTGAATACCTGAAACACTTTCCAAATACGCTATATTTTGAATCACTTCCTGTGTCAAATCCTGAATGGTAGCTCTTTCTTCAAGAACTACTGCAATACCGGCTGCCGGTACTAAGGATGGTGTAGCTATCCTCGCTTGTAAGGAAGTATGATATCCGGAAAGAGCTAAGGTTCCAGCAAAAGCACACGCTGCAATTCTTAAGCTGTTCTTTTTCATATTTTCTCCTTGAAGTGTGATTTGTTACGATTTTATTACACCCGAGTAATAAATTATCACATTCAAAAACAAATGTCAAGAACAGTTGTTATCTATTTTTTACCATCGGTACCAAAATTATGTTAACTTTTTTGTATATTATTACGAAAACCTTATTTATATAAGATAAGACTGTACCGAATTTACAGCATTAGCGCCATCTGCAACTGCCGTAATAATCTGCCTCAATGCTTTTTTACGAATATCTCCTGCCGCAAAAATTCCAGGAACAGATGTAGTGCAGGTTTCATCTGCAAGAATGTACCCCTTCTCATCCATATTCACAAATCCTTTGAACATTTCTGTATTTGGAATAACTCCCACTGCTATAAACACCCCCATTACATCCAAGCTATGTGATTCTTTGGTTTGATTATTATATACTACAATTGCTTCTACCATATCCTCACCTTGGATTTGGGTCACTTCACTGTTCCATACTATTTCTATATTGGCCATAGATCTCAGCTTCCTTTGAAGACTCTCAGCAGCTCTCAGCGCCTCTCTTCTATGAACAAGATACACCTTTTTACAAAGTCCTGCCAAAAAAATAGCATCCTCTACTGCTACATCTCCTCCACCTATAACCGCTACTGTTCTCCCCCTAAAAAAGGCGCCATCACAAGTTGCACAATACGAAACTCCCATACCTGCAAGCTTCATTTCACCTTCTACACCAAGCATGGCATGCGTTGCACCTGTTGCCAAAATCACCGCATTTGCTTCGTAATCCCCCTCATCGGTATGAACAAGCTTTTTCTCTCCACAATCCTCAACAGACTCTACCTCTGCCATTAGAAAAGGAACACCTAACTTATCCGCATGCTCACGAAAGCGCTCACTCATATCACTTCCACTTATTCCCGGTAATCCAAGATAATTATCTACTTCATAAGTCGTAAGTACTTGTCCTCCACTAATCGGACTTCTGTCTATTACAGCAAGATTAAGACCTGCTCGAACTCCATATATTGCAGCTCCTAATCCAGCTGGTCCCGAACCTATTATCAATAAATCATACATTTTTATCTCTCCTTATAACCATCCGCCATCCAATGTAATAACCTGACCTGTCAGATATTCATTACCTTCACAAAGTTGCAATACAAGATTTGCTACCTCCTGCGGTTTTCCTAAACGATCCATAGGAATCTCCTGTATTAATACCCCTAATTCTTCTTCATCAAAGCATTTATTCATATCCGTATCTATGATACCACATGCAATCGCATTTACTTGTATATTACTTGGTCCCAATTCCTTAGCAAGCGCCTTCGTAAATGCATTGATTCCTCCTTTGGATGCTGAATAAGCAACTTCCATGGAAGCTCCTACCCTTCCCCACACCGAAGAAATATTAATTATTTTTCCCTTTTTCCTGCTAACCATACCCGGAACTGCATAACGACAAGTCAAAAAACAACCACCCAAATTCGTATCTATAATTTTCTTCCAATCACCATAAGACATATCTGCAAGCAAGCCTATATAAGAAATCCCTGCATTGTTTACCAAGACATCTAATGTCCCGATGCTTTGATACATTTCTATCACAGACTTTTCCTCACTGATGGGGAAACAATAACATTTGCAAGATACTTGATACTCTTTTTCCAACTCTCTTCCTATTTCCTCTAATAGTGCAATATTCGTATGACAGGTTAGATACAAATCATACCCTGACCTCGCAAAAGCCTGTGCTATAGCTTTTCCAATTCCTCGCGACGCTCCTGTAATCAGAGCCTTTTTTCTCTCCATATACCACACCTCCCAATCTTTATCTATGTTTAACCAATCTCGCTCTTTGATAATAATTATAGATACATAACAGTAATATTGTCGGAATATTATAACATGCAAAATACAGAAACGCTGTTATATTTGTCAGTGTTTCCTCCATTCCATTTTTAATGCGCTGTAAATCATTCCCTAAAATACACAAGGAAATTACCAAAAACAAAAAAGGCAATATCAACCCCAAAATCGACGATCGCATTTTAGAAACACGAAGTTGAATAAAAATTGTCATTCCTAGCGCCAATACTACTAATACAATCTCTCCCCAATTATTCATAGGCTTTCCCCTTTCACCTACCACACACTTAAGCATACAATAAATTTTTATTAATTCGCTCGCACCTGTATTTTAAGTATATCATATCAAAGATAACATAAGGAAGATGATTTCTCCTATTCATATTTTTTCATTGTCTTAATGGTTTTTTTTTCGTTTTTGTGAGATAATATATTTATCTATGTGTGAATAGTTCTTCATTTTCTAACAAACAAGGATCTAGTGCGTTTTTTTCACACGCAACTTTACAGCTATGCTCCAAAGTTTGTAGGTATCGGAAAGGCATGGGTATTATTATGCAAAAAGGCAAAATTGTTTATATTCAGATATTAATTTTATTTCTATTTTCAATTTTTACCATCCTATTTATACCAGACATACATAGCAATCTTTGGCAAGGATTGCACTCCTGCAATATCTATCACGGAAATTGGGTCATCGAAACCGCAAATGAATTGCAGTCCTATGATGTACTTCCGTCATTTTTTTACACTCAAAACAACAAGCAGGATATTTACATTCAAAAAAAATTGGATAACGTTACAAATGGTAGTTGCCTTGGTTTCTTTTCGTTTCAGCAGCAGATTCAAGTTTTACTAGATGACCAAATTATATATGAATTTCTTCCTGCCAGTTATTCAAATAGTAATACACCTGGAAATAGGTGGAACTTTATTCCATTAAACGAAAATGATAATGGAAAAACAATTAGCATTCACATATTTCAATGCTATTCCAAAAATCGCGTTACGATTCCTACTATTTATTACGGAACACAAGCTAGTATCGTTTTAAACTATCTTAAAAAGGAAACACCTGGAATATTTATTAGCCTTACTGTCATTTTGTTTGGTCTTCTAATTGGTATTTTATGCCTTGTTTACCGCAATAAAAGAGATATGGCACGTGGTTTACACTGGCTTGCCCTGTTTGCTATCTCGCGAGGTGTCTGGGGCACCATAGAAGGTAATACTTACTCCTTCTTCCTACCCAGATTACTACTTATAAGCCAGCTTTCTTATCTAACTTTGAAATTCGCTGTTATTACTTACTTATATTTTTTTAATACTTCCTTTCACGATAGCAAAAATAAACTCCTTCACCTTTTAACACTTTTATCATTACTCGATTTTTTTGGTACCTTTATTCTTCAGATACTTGGAATTGTAGATTTTGCAAATACTGTTTTTCTAACACATACTATTCTTATGTTTAGTGGAATTTATGTCTGTGTAGATGTATTTCTTTTTCTATATCACCAAAAAAACAATTCCATACTGTTGCTTAGCTATAAACGGAAAAACACTTACTTTGCTCAACTATGTGGAACCTTTATCATCGTTCTAACATCACTTATTGATATGTTCCGGTATTATACAACTAACTCACCGGATGTTGCTAAATACAGCCGAATTGGTGATATGATTTATATTGTTTCCATTACCTTCTCCTTATTTCTTGATTTTGTATACCTCATTAAAATGGGACATAAAGCAGCCATCATTCGAGAAGAAGCCTCTTTGGATTCTATGACGAAATTTTATAATCGCGCTCAGTTTGAAAAAGATATGAAAAAGAAATCGAAATATCATTTCAAAAATCATGGAATTATTATTCTTGATTTAAATAATTTAAAGGAATTCAATGACCACCAAGGACATGACGCAGGCGACCGATATATCGTGACTGCAAGCAAATTTATTCATACTATTTTTTCTCCTTGGGGTACTATTTATCGTATCGGCGGTGATGAATTCTGTGTTATCACAACAAATTTGTCAGAACAACAATTTATCGAATTGCAATTTACATTAGAAGAACATATGCTTGCACAACAAGGCTACACTTCTCCAGCTATGCAAGTTTCATCCGGTTTTGCAATCTACAATTCTTCAACAGATATAAACTTACACGATACTATGAAACGTGCAGACGAACAAATGTATAAGAGGAAATTAGAACTAAAAGGAGAAGCCGGTCGATAGGCTTCTCTTTTTCGTTGCATAAAAAACCCCAAAACACAAAGTTTTGGGATTTTTAAGCTGCTGTTTATGTTTATTAAAAAATTTAAAGAAATTATCTCTTTGAAAACTGAGGAGCACGACGAGCTGCCTTTAAACCGTACTTCTTTCTCTCCTTCATACGAGGATCACGAGTTAAGAAGCCTGCTTTCTTAAGAACTGGTCTATATTCTCCATCAACCTGTAATAACGCTCTAGAGATACCATGTCTGATTGCTCCAGCCTGTCCTGTATAACCACCACCACATACATTAACAAGAATATCAAATTTCTCTACTGTATCTGTTGCTACTAATGGCTGACGAACGATTGTCTTTAATGTCTCTAATCCGAAGTACTCGTCAAGAGATCTCTTATTAATTGTAATGTTACCTGTACCAGGTACTAAATATACTCTAGCGATAGATTTCTTTCTTCTACCTGTGCCGTAAAATCTTGAAGCATTTGCTGCCTTTGCCATTTTAATATCCTCCTTTTTTGTCCCTTTGATTAAAATGTCAATACTTCAGGTTTCTGAGCTGCATGCTTGTGCTCTGGTCCTGCGTATACGAAAAGTTTCTTGTACATTTCTCTTCCTAAAGGTCCCTTTGGAAGCATACCTTTAACAGCATGTTCAATAACCTCTTCAGGCTTCTTGTTTAACTTTTCTCTTAAAGTTGCTTCTTTCATACCACCAACATAGTCTGAATGATGATAATAAATCTTCTGATCCATCTTCTTACCTGTTACAGTAATCTTCTCAGCGTTGATTACAATTACATAATCACCTGTATCGATGTGTGGTGTAAAGATTGCCTTGTTCTTTCCTCTTAAAACCTTAGCAACTTCTGATGCTAAACGTCCTAATGTCATTCCTGTAGCATCTACTACATACCATTTTCTATCAATTGTAGCTGGGCTAGCCATAAATGTTTTCATTATGTTACCTCCATATTATAAGCCATGGGCTTTCCTATAACTGGTACTCCTGTCTGAACTCGTTCACTACGGAATGTCCGGCCGTACTTTCTAAATCCACAGGCAACCAAGATACATCCGACATCGCTTGTTACATAACACCGGGGCTTTGGTATCATATAAACATACGCTGTCACATTGAATTATTATATTATACGCCTTCTAGCGTGTCAACATCTTTTTGTATTTTTCTGTAAAGATTTCCCGTCTTTTATTATAATAACATCTCATCTTCATACTGATATTTCACTAACGTTAATCCACACGCAGGTGCTGTTGGTCCTGCCTTTGTTCTATCAAGTGCATTCAGGATATCTGGTATATTCTCAGGCTCCAGATTTCCTCTTCCAACCTCCATTAGCGTTCCTGCAATAATACGAACCATATTATATAAGAACCCCGATCCAGTTACGCGAATAGTAATCATTTCATCCTGTTTTTCTACCGTTAAAGCATATATGGTACGGACTGTAGTCTCTGCTACAGTATTCACACTGCAAAAGCTTTTATAATCATGTTCTCCAACGAAATAATCGGCCGCCTTCTGCATTCTTTCTATATCAAGTGGCACATAAGTAAAATGAGCATATAATCTCTGAATCGGTTGTGGAAACTCTCGATTTAATATCTTATACTCGTATGTTTTCCTACTATTTTGATGTCTTGGATGAAAATCTATGGGCACTTCTATTGACTTTTGGATTCGAATATCTTCGGGCAGTCTTTGGTTCAATGCATAAGACACCTTTTCTGCAGGCATACGTGCATTCGTATCAAAAACAGCAATATTCCCTAATGCATGCACTCCAGTATCTGTTCTCGATGCACCGATTACTCGTATCTCCTCCCCAAACAATTCACTTAGCTTTTCATTTAACACAGATTCCACTGTAATTACATTTGGTTGCAATTGCCATCCATGATACCCCGTACCATCATAAGCCACCGTCAACATAACTCTTTTCATATCATTCCTACTATCTTTCTTATCGCAATTCCTAAGATGAAATAACTTATTATAACAAGATATGCGATATAATCTCTGCGTTCGTATTGCAATGGCTTCATCTTGGTACGATGTTCTCCACCACGATAGCATCGTGCTTCCATTGCCATTGCCAAGTCATTAGCTCTTCGAAATGCTGAAATGAAAAGTGGTACAAGAAGAGGTACCATACTTTTCGCTTTTTTTATCAGATTGCCACTTTCAAAATCTGCTCCACGTGCAATCTGCGCCTTCATAATTTTATCCGTTTCTTCCAACAAAATAGGAATAAATCGTAAAGCAATTGACATCATCATTGCAATCTCATGAACCGGAACTTTTATCTTTTTGAGCGGACTCATCATTTTTTCCATGCCATCTGTCAGATGATTTGGTGTTGTTGTCAGTGTCATAACAGAAGAACCAATCACAAGAAATACTAAACGTATCGCCATAGTTACTGCTATTTTTACACCTTCTTTGGTGATGGTTAACTTCCATAATGTAATAAGCGTTTCTCCCGGTGTCAAAAACATATTAAACGTAACCGTAATCAAAAGCAAAAATATAATGGCCTTCATACCCTTTACCATAAATTTGAATGGAACCCGAGACAATTTAATGACTAATGTCAAAAATAGTGCCGCTACTATATATCCTGCGATTCCATCAAAAACAAACAATGAGATAATATAAGCAATTGTCGCTGTAAGCTTTACTCTTGGATCAAGCCGATGTATTACGGAATCCGTCTGATAATATTGTCCTAATGTAATATCTCTAAGCATTTTTCTTTCCTCTTATATACCATGACGTTTACTTTGTGCAAGGCGTACAAAATAATTCTTTATTTCATCCTTAGCCTCTTCAATAGTTGTTACATCATCACTGACCATAATTCCCTGATTTTGCAAATCCTTCATAATATAGGTTACCTGCGGTGCAGCCAATCCAATCTCTTCTAACTCTATATAATGACGAAATACCTCTCTCGGCTCATCATCGTACATAACGCTTCCCTTATTCATTACAATTATTCTATCCACATATTTTGCTACATCATCCATACTATGTGATACTAGAATTACTGTAATTCCTGTTTCCTTCTGGAGCTTGGCAATCTGGTCTAAAATCTCATCTCTTCCTTTTGGATCAAGTCCGGCTGTAGGTTCATCCAATATTAATACATCAGGTTTCATCGCAAGCACTCCTGCTATTGCCACTCTTCTCTTCTGACCTCCTGAAAGGTCAAATGGTGATTGATAAAAACATTCATCCTCCAAGCCAACCTGTTTTAACGCTTCATACGCACGAAGTTGTACTTCTTTTTGCGAAAGCCCCAAATTCTTTGGGCCAAAACAAACATCGGAAAAAACATCCGTTTCGAATAATTGATGCTCTGGATATTGAAAAACAAGTCCTACTTTACTTCGTAACATTTTCTTGTTAAAATCATCACTATCTATGTCTTCACCATTAAAGTATATATTTCCACTAGTGGCCTTCATAAGTCCATTCAAGTGCTGTACTAATGTAGATTTTCCCGAACCGGTATGGCCTATCAAACCAATAAACTGTCCATCCGGAATCACAAGACTGACATCCTTTAAGGCCTGCACTGCCATAGCAGTATCTTCCCCATAAACATGACTAATGTGGTCTACAATTATTGACATCTATCATAATCCCTTCGTAATTATTCCGTGCATTTAACCTATCCTGAATAGTTACATCCTTTCTATCACCGTATTCTAAAACTCTTTTTTACAGTTTAAAATCGCCTCTCGAAACTCTTCTTTAGTAAGTATTCCCCGAGGAATTGGAAATCCTTCTTTACGCAATTCATGTGCAAGAAGCGTTACTTGGGGTACATCTAAACGAAGTTCTTTAAGTTCTTCCACTCTAGAAAAAACTTCCTTTGGTGTTCCATGCATAGTTACTTTTCCTTTATCCATAACATATACCTTATCTGCATAGATTACCTCTTCCATATAATGTGTAATCAAAATAATTGTAATCTTCTCAACATCATTAAGCGCCCTTACTGCACGAATTACTTCCTTACGTCCCTTCGGATCAAGCATTGCTGTTGGTTCATCCAATATAATACACTTTGGATGCATAGCAATAACTCCTGCTATGGAAACTCTTTGCTTTTGTCCTCCTGAAAGCTTATTAGGGGAATGTTTGCGAAATTCATACATTCCCACCGCCTTAAGACTTTCCTCCACGCGTTCCCATATTTCCTTTGTCTTGATTCCCATATTTTCTGGCCCAAACCCAACATCTTCTTCAACAATTTGTCCGATAATCTGATTGTCAGGATTCTGAAAAACCATTCCTGCTGTCTGTCTAATATCCCATACATATTCTTCATCCATAGTATCCTTACCATCCACCCATACGGTTCCCTCTGAAGGATATAATATCGCATTCATATGCTTTGCAAGTGTCGATTTTCCTGAACCATTATGTCCTAGAATTGCTACAAAATCACCTTGTTTTATATCCATATTGACATCATCAACAGCCTTTGTAATGCCTTCTACATTACCTTCCTCATCTCTCCTTATATATTCAAAAATTAAATCCTTAATCTTAATAATTCCCATATTCTATCACCACTTGAAAATGCTTGCTCCTTAACTTTGATTCCTTAATCGTTATATTACAACATTTTCATATCATTCAAAAATAATTGCTTTTATATACAATTTTATCTGTTTTATTGTACTAAATTCATCCTCTAAATACAAGAACAAAGAATATGCTTCTGTATGCACAAATGTTTTGTATAATTATTTCTTTCATTGTTCTAAAAGTAGTGCGTTACATCAATTTTCTATTACGTAAAAAAGAGATTGCCCAGGGCAATCTCTAGCAAGAATTTCTTGCGAAATTCTTGTATAACACTTACTACATTTCGAGCACTTTCCTAACGAAAAAAGACCACATTCACATGGTCTTTCCTCTCAAATAAATTTCTTGTTTGTTCTATTTAATTTTCCGCCAAAAACTTTTTTGCTCTTTTTGTTCCTCTTCCTCATTTATTTTCTGTTGCATAAACGCCTGATATAGTTTTCTTTTGTTTTCTGCCTCTTTCTGCGCTTTATCCTGCTCTATCTGACGATGAATCGTTTCTGCAATCCAGATTGCTCGAATTTTCTCTAACGCTTCTTCTTCTAATGTTTTCTTTCTTGCTTCTGATTTATTGCTCTGCATAGTAGCATTTTTTCTTTCCTGCCTTTTCAATATTTCTTCCTTCTGTAAAACTTTTTTACGTTCTTCTTCAAAACGTTTCTGCTTTTGATATTGCTCACGTACATGCGCATCTGTCTGAAATATTCTTGGCTGACGCATTACTGGTGCTACATATGGATGTTCTAACAAAAAATCATATGCTTCCTGAATTTTATAATAAACTTCTCCAGCCTCTATAGCTCTATTTGCATCCGGATGATATTGTTTTGCCATCATTCGATATGCTCTCTTAATTTCTTCTTCTGTAGCATTTTCTGTTATCCCTAAGAAATGGCAAGCCTCTTGTCGCGACATAATATGTTTTACTTCCATACCCCACTACCCTTTTCCTCATTCTTTGTAATTGCCTATATTCAGAACTAACTCCATTATATCTTTTCACAATTACCCTTATAACTTCCCCACTTTACATAATATTATACACATTCACCTTAAGTTCTGCAATAATATAAAAATAGTGCGTGCCAGCGCACGCACTTTGGCAAGAATTTCTGTCGAAATTCTTGTTTAACCACCACTACGTTACAGCTCTTTTCTACCACAAAAAACCACGTCATATGTGACGTGGTTTTTAAAATATATAATCAATTGCTTATTATACTAACTCAAGTACAACTTCCATTGCACCGTCACCCTTACGCTGACCAATCTTGATGATTCTTGTGTAACCACCATTACGTGTAGCATACTTTGGAGCAACTTCATCAAAGAGCTTTGCAACAAGATCTACTTCCTTAGTATTTCTCTTCTTTCCTGCATTTTCAGTTGGAACTTCTGTTACAGAATATAATACTTTAAGCATCTGTCTTCTTGCATGAAGTCTGGAAGGAAGATCCTTCTTGATTTCCTTTTCAACTTCTTCATAAACAGTAACTTTCTTACCATCTACTACTTCTTTTACTCTCTTGCCATCTTTGTCCTTCTTAGCAACCTTAGCTGTAACCTTAACCATTTCAAAGTTATCCTTTTCCTTTACAGCTAATGCAATGATACCTTCAGCAATTTTCTGAACTTCCTTTGCCTTTGCTTCAGTAGTAACAATCTTACCCTTATATAAAAGATTTGTTACCTGATTTCTTAATAATGCTTTTCTCTGGCTAGCTGTTCTGCCAAGCTTTCTATAACCTGCCATGTTTGGCTCCTTTCGCTCGAGGACACAAGCTCTACATTTATGTAGACTTCCCTCACTTTGTGGAACAAATGACAATGCCTTTTGGACTCACTTATCAAATGTTAATTAATACTTTCCATTTATGAGAACAGTTGTGCACGCTTTGGAATTACCCCAACTGCCTTGATTAAATCCTCATAACTCCTACAGATTATTCCTCTGACGGATTTAACTGAAGACCTAATTCCTTTAATTTTGCTAAAACTTCATCCAATGACTTACGTCCTAAGTTACGAACCTTCATCATATCTTCTGAAGTCTTGTTTGTCAATTCTTCAACTGTATTGATACCTGCTCTCTTTAAGCAGTTATAAGAACGAACAGATAACTCTAATTCATCGATACTCATTTCAAGTACCTTTTCCTTCTCGTCATCTTCCTTCTCTATCATTACTTCTGCATTCTTTGCATTCTCAGAAAGATTGATAAACAACTTAAGGTGTTCACTTAATACCTTAGCTGCAAGACTAACTGCTTCATCTGGAGCAAGAGTTGCATCAGTATAAACATCTAATGTCAATTTATCATAATCGGTAATCTGACCTACACGGGTATTTTCAACAGTAACATTTACTCTCTCTACAGGAGTAAAGATAGAATCTACTGCAATTACACCAATTGGTAAATCCTCACTCTTATTCTTATCAGCGCTGATATATCCTCTTCCCCTGGAAATCATAATTTCCATGTAAAGCTTACTATCTTTGCCACCGTTCAGAGTTGCAATTACCTGATCAGGATTCATGATCTCGATATCCTGATCAACCTGAATATCAGATGCTCTAACAACACCTTCTCCTTCAAAGTCGATAATAGCTTTCTTAACTTCATCTGTTTCACAGTTGTTCTTAATAGCCAGACTCTTAAGATTCATAATAATTTCAGTAACATCTTCCTTTACTCCAGGAATGGAACTGAATTCATGTAAAACACCATCAATCTTAACCTGACTTACAGCTGCACCGGGTAAGGACGCCAGCATAATTCTTCTAAGAGAATTACCCAGTGTAATTCCATAACCTCTTTCTAAAGGTTCTACTATAAATTTACCGTACCTTTTGTCTTCAGAGATTTCCGCCACTTCAATGTTCGGACTGTCAAAATCAAATGCTAACACTGTAAATACCCTCCTTTATGAATGTGATGTTATAATGTCGATAATAGAAAGTACGCACGCGCACTTTCTATTATCACAAAACAATATGCTAATTACTTAGAATATAACTCGACGATAAGCATTTCGTCTACAGGAACATCGATAGCTTCTCTTGAAGGAAGTTCCTTAACTGTTCCCTTGAAGTTCTCCTGATCTACATCAATCCATTCAGGAACTAATCTACCGTTAGTTACTTCTGCGATATCTTTGAATCTCTGCATGCTTACAGACTTTTCTCTGATTTCAATTACATCACCAGCCTTGATTAAGTATGATGGAATATTGATAATCTGTCCATTTACTAATACATGCTTATGACCTACAACCTGTCTAGCTTCTCTTCTTGTTCTAGCAAAGCCCATTCTGAAAACTACGTTATCAAGTCTTCTTTCAAGAAGAATCATAAGGTTTTCACCAGTCATACCCTTCATTCTATCAGCCTTCTCATAATAGTTACGGAAAGGCTTCTCAAGAACGCCGTAGATAAACTTAGCTTTCTGCTTCTCTCTTAACTGAAGACCATACTCGCTCATTTTCTTACCAGCTCTTGGTGACTTTCTATTAGACTTCTTATCATATCCTAAGAATACAGGATCCAAATCAAGAGATCTGCATCTTTTAAGTACAGGAACTCTATTAACTGCCATGTTTTTATCCTCCTAAATTAAACTCTACGACGCTTTGGTGGACGACATCCGTTGTGTGGTACCGGAGTTACATCCTTGATACTGGTTACTTCAAGACCACATGCCTGAAGTGCACGAATTGCAGCTTCTCTACCTGAACCAGGACCCTTAACCATAACATCTACAGACTTTAAACCATGTACTAAAGCTGCCTTTGTAGCTGTTTCAGCTGCCATCTGAGCAGCATATGGAGTAGATTTCTTTGAACCTCTAAATCCCAG
>JAFSCH010000002.1 GCA_017436865.1 Lachnospiraceae bacterium | reverse complement strand
TTCTATCTTGACATGGCTGCCAGCCCTGAAATGACAGCCCTTTACCTGAATGCAGAGCATGAAGACGGCTATATCCGTGACAAGAGTGTATTCTCCGAAGAAATCAGCATCGAGGATACCATGGGGGTTATGGTTCGTTATAAAAATAACGCAATTATGACCTATTCCTTAAATTCCTATGTTCCTAAAGAAGGCTTCCGCGTAGTCTTTAACGGTAGTAAAGGCCGAATGGAACTGGACGTATTAGAAAAATCTTATGTGAATGCAGGTGGCGACAAAGCGGCCGAGGGTGCTACCAAATATGAAAAAATCACCATTTTCCCTATGTTTGCAGAGTCTTATGAAGTACCAATTGAAAAGCAAGAGGGTGGTCATGGTGGCGGAGACCCGATTCTCCTAAACGATATCTTCGGCCTTCCTACAGAGGACAAGTTCCACAGAGCCGCTAACCAGATAGACGGTGCTATGTCTATTCTTACCGGTGTAGCAGCCAACAAATCCATTGCTTCCGGTTTACCAGTTCAGATTGATACACTTGTTAACTTCTAAGATATACACTCAAATAGGAGACGATACTGCATCGTCTCCTATTTTTAAATCTCTCTATTCTTTTTCAATTGCGGCAGGCTGCTCATTGATTGCCTTAAAGATTTCCGGATCGAATTTCGGCTTTCTATCATAAGTATAGAGTCCATTTACTTCCTGCTCGATATCATACAGCTGTGTATAGCAAAAGCCCATAATACGCGGATGAGACAACAGACATTCTGTCAGTCCCTTGTATCTTTCGATAAATTCCGCTTTTGTCTTTGGCGCCTCGCCATAGCCCCATGCAGATTTATTCGTGTTCACTTCATCCCATTTGATTCCGCCATACTCGCTGACAAAAACAGGAAGTCCTTCTGTGTAATGCTGTCTATGCGTATGTTCATCCAAAAATGCTCCGCCGGTTTTAAATGCCTCATAATGTGACACAAAGAGCTTTACATCCTGATGGTAATTGTGAACATCATAAATATCTGTTTCCACATGATAATTTCCGCTTGTATCAATACAAGGTCTGGTATTATCGAGCTGCTTGGTCACTCTATAAATCAGGCGCAGAGTATCATCATTCTGCCTTCTGCCCTGGTAATCCCATGTTTCATTAAAAGGACACCAGCCGATAATGGACGGATGATTGAAGTCTCTGTCAATCCCCTCTAGCCACTCCTTCATAAAGGCATGCAACGCTGCCGGATTTGACAAATCAAGTCCCCAATTTGCATGTTCGCCCCACACAAAATAGCCCATTCTATCACAATGATATAAGAATCGCGGTTCAAACATTTTCTGATGAAGTCTTGCCCCGTTAAAGCCAAGTCCCATGGATATTTTTATGTCATTGATTAAGTCTTCCTCTGTCGGAGCGGTATAAATACCGTCTATATAAAAGCCCTGATCAAGCACCGTTCTCTGAAATACCGATTTTCCATTCAAAAGAAATCGGTATCCGTCAAGGCGTACTTCACGTAATCCCGCATAGCTTTTTACCTTATCGCAATCGTTTCCGTTTGCCAAGGCAAGCTCGATATCGTAAAGTCTTCCGTTTCCGACCTCCCATAGATGAATTTCCTTAAGACCTAACGCTAATTTGACATTGCCGCAGCTTGCTTTTGTCACAACCGTATCACAGCTTCCACACAGTTTTCCTTCATAATAAGCTTTCACAGAAAGCATACCCGTTCCCACAATATCTGCCGCAATATGTATCATTCCATTGTTGATATCAGGATAATACTTTACATTTCTGATATAGCTCTTTGGCAAATACTCCAGCCATACCGTCTGCCAGATACCTGTGGTTCTGGTATAGTCACAGATATTAGAATAATACTTTGAGCTTTGCTTGCCCTTAGGCTGATATCCGCTACGAGTATCATCTTCTGCATAGACAACGATTTCATTTTTACCTGCTTTCAGATATTTGGTAACATCAAAAGAAAAAGAGGAATAGCCGCCTTCATGCGTGCCGACTTCTTCGCCGTTTATATAAACAACCGACAGATAATCGACTGCTCCGAAATGCAGTAAAACTGTGCCATTTAACTGCTCCTTGGAAAGCTCTACCAATCGTCTGTACCACACAGCGGGAATAAAGTCCTTGTACTCTATTCCACTAAGTTTGCTTTCTGGGCAAAACGGAACTACAATTTTTTCCGTATATTCACCATTTTTATAGAATTCTCTGTCTCTGCCACTTTTTCCAAAATCAAACGCAAAGTCCCAATCTCCATTGAGATTAAGCCAGTTTTCTCTCTCCATCTGCGGAAATGGATGTTCAGGTCTTGGAATCATACTCATTCACATATCACCTTTCATGAAAATATTTTACAACATTGGAGATAATGCTCTTACCAGTGCTCTGATAAAACGCTGTCCTAATGTATTCTTTATCATATTATCGGTCATATACAGAGATTTCTTCATGGTTTCTTCCATATCTTCTTTAATCTGTCCCAGTACCTTATGCTTATACAACCACACACCATTTTCAAAGTGATGTACAAGACTACGATAATCCAGATTAATCGTTCCTACAATTGCATACTTATCATCCGAAATATAAACCTTAGCATGTACAAAGCCCGGTTCAAACTCATAAATCTTAACACCGGCATCTGTAAGCTTCTTATAATAACTTCTGGTCATGACAAAGACTACCTTTTTGTCCGGAATATGCGGCGTGATGATTCTGACATCAATGCCACGCATTGCTGCATTTTCAATAGCCTGACAAAGCTCATTATCTATGATTAAATATGGACTCATCATATACACATAATCCTGCGCCTGACTGAGCATATTCATAAGCATAATCTTTGCAACTCTATGCTTAAACATCGGGCGTGGTCCATCACCAAACGGAATCATATAGCCCTCATTCTCCACCGAACAACCAGTCCAAAAGTAAGGATTAAATTCCGATACCGGTGTCTTTACATTCAACTCATAATCAACTAGGAAAATAGAAGTAAGCTGCGCTACCGCTTCTCCCTCTAAACGAATTCCTACATCCTTCCAAAGTCCATAGAGCTTCTTCTCATTGATATATTCATCTGCAATATTCACGCCGCCCGTGTATCCGACTTTACCGTCAATTACCATGATTTTTCTGTGGCTGCGGTTATTGAATTCATTATCCGCCTGCCCTTTTAATCTGGAAAAGCAGACTGCCTTAATACCATAGCTTTTGAGCGTTTTATAATAGTTCCCCGGCAATGTCATTATACATCCTACATCATCATAAACGACACGAACATCTACGCCCGCTGCCGCCTTTTCCTTTAAAATATCAAGCATACTGTTCCAGAAATTCCCTTCCTCGATAATGAAGTATTCAAGGAAAATAAACTTCTCTGCCTTTTTCATGTCTTCCAGCATTGCCGGAAACAGCTTCTCCCCCATGTCATAATAGGTCGCTGTCGTATTCTGATATAAATGTGTATCAGACAGCTTACACAGAAGATTTGCCTGTAAGTAAGCCTGCTTGTCTTCCTGTTTCAATTTTTCTAGGGTTTTCTCATCCTTTGTATGTATCTGCTGACTCAGTATTTTTTGAATTCTTTTAATCTGCTTTCTTGCCAGCTTTCTATCATAAAACATGAAGTAAATCATAAATCCGGCAACCGGAACAATCAATACAAACAAAAGCCATGGAATCTTATAATCCGGATTCTCCTCCGAATTAATAATCTTCAGCACGCAGAAAATCTGTGTCGCATACATAGCAAGGTAAAAATATGGAATATAAATGGCGCAAAGCATGGTGATTCCTATGACTGCTGCCGTTTCCAGAATAATCAGCAGAATTGCTATAATAAAACGAACCGGTATGTAATTGATTTCCCGCTCTTTTACACCGTTTTTGTTTCTGATTTTGATTGTTTTCTTCATTTGAACCCCTCCTCAAACATGACCAAAAGGCAGTTCTACCTTTTCTGATAAAACTGCCTATCCTTATGATTTCTTATCTTTTTCCTGCATTCAGGCTTGCTTCGAGATTTCTCTTTACGATATCTTCACTCGCTAACTTTCTTGCTTCCATATCCTGTTTTGCCTTTGCTTCTCTTTCACTCTGTTCTGCTGCAATTCTTGCCTTTGCTTCTTCTACTGACTCTCCATCCTTAGTCAGATAGTTATCTACAAACTTATCACTAATCTTCTGGAATCCGCCTACAACGCCTTCTTCAATCTTCTTGTAACCACCAACAACACTCTCTTCGATTTTCTTATTTACCTGTACTAACTTTGACTTTGCCATTTTTCTTTTCTCCTTTTTCTAAAACATTTTTTAATATTTCTTTATCTTCTATTCTTCTCTATAAGGAAAGCTCTTCGCTTAATGCTAAAATCTGTCCTGCTATTTTTTCTCTCTGTTTCTTTGTTACCTTTTTATATAATGGATAGGCAATCGAAACAATTCCAATTCCGACAATTCCTATAATAACTCCAAAAATAAAGATCATCATAGAGCTTCCCCAGACCATGGTACAGCACATTCCAACTCCAAGGAGTAATGCTCCGATTACACCAACTATGATTGCTGCCATTGTTCCCGGCTTTTCAGCATCTCGATCCAGTCTTTTTAAGGTTTCAAATTTATCCTCTTCCTTAGGAAGATACTTTTTTCTTATATCTTCCACTTCCTTCTGTCTTTTTGCAGAATAAGTATATTGAAAGCTCTGATTATCATTTATTACTGGTTCCATAACTCTTTCTCCCTAATTCTATCTAGCTACTTGCTACTATCCTTTAATCCAACACACATTGGAATGAGGAAAAGGAGTAAAACGATACCTACAACACCAACGATAATTCCCTGAATCATCATGTCAAATGCCATTACCATAGCCATTCCTACACCAAATACGATTGCAGCTACGATACCATAAAGAACCTTTCCGACAACCTTGGCATTTACCTTCAATGGCTGTTTTCCTGACATCTTACGATGTACGAGCCATGTGATTAACAGCTCTACCGCACCGATTACACCTAACACAACACCTTCATTGAACATATTCCATTCAGGTAACAGACACATACACATTCCTAATGCGAAGAACATTCCTCCGATCACACTCATAACTAAAGTAATAAAAGTTTTCTTTTCCATTTTTCTATATTCCTTTCTTTTCTCTTTTGTTTTTGATTTCTTTTTGTTTCATTTGATGTATTTATCTTAACTTCCACTTGTTTGTGAAATGTTGGTAAAATGTTTAAGAAATGTTAATTTATCATTTTTTTCTTTCGGTTCTTAAACCATGCAGTAATTCCAATGCCGATGCCTGCTACTGAAAATGCTAATAGTACTTTTAATATCTTCTTATTCATATCTATCTTCCTTTCTTGTTGCTTTTTCTTTGTTTCTCTTGATTATGGGTTTATTCTAACTTGCAGTTGTTTGGAAGATGTTTGGGAAATGTTTAAGTTTTGTTAAATGTAACAAATTTTCCTTTGAATATATAAAACATGGAGCGCATTAATCTGATACGCTCCATGTTTCATTCTTATACTAAACTCGTTTTCTTCAATACTATGTTACTAATCGCACCTAACCCTACACTAAACAAAATACCTCCAGCCAGACATAACATAACATTCATCATCGTAGAATCAAGAGGTGTTATCATAGGAATCATGGTAAATAACAGCATCCCTGCACAAAGCGAACCTACAATGGAAAGCCAGGTTTTCTGCTTTGCAGCAACACTTACCAGCAGGTCAATTGCAACAAATACTAAAATCAAAAAGATTTTGGCAATCATACACATGACAATACCACTGACTCCTGCGGTTCCTGTATCAAAGGAAAGTCCTGAAATTGCTCCGCCAAGTATCGTACCAATGAAGTAAGCTATGAGCATAAGTGCTCCGCCCACAAATCCGACAAGAGTCTTTGCTATAATGTAATCACCCTTTTTCGCACGAACGGTAAAAAGGTTCTTGGCATATCCGCTTCTGAAATCCTGAGAAACGAACAGTCCCACAAGCACTGCTACGAAAAAGTACAGCATATTGATATTGCACATACTGGTCAAATCCATGCTCATCGCAGTACCACTTACCGAACCGATTGCCTGCCATGTATTATCAAAGCCTTCCACTACGGTTTCCACACCAGTCTGGGGATTTACGGAAACGGAACCGTCCATCATTGTGGTCATGACCAATATCAGTATGGGCATTACGAGACAGGAACCTACCATAATATAAAGCAGCGGCATCGTGAACATTCTTCTAAAGTCCACCTTCAACATACTTCCCAATCTTTTTCCAAAGCTATTATGTTCAAAATTCATCTTATCTGCCCTCCTTCATGAGATCGATATAGTATTCTTCCAGACCAATCTTGGCAGTTCCTATTTCATTTACCAGAATTTCGTTTTCATACAGATATGTAACAATCTCTTCCGGTTCCTTTGCATCATAAACACGGATATAACCCGCTTCGTCTTCCTCCACACGGGAATATTTACAGGCAAGAATTGCTTTCGCCCTGTTCATCTCTTTGGTCTGAAGTGCCACATAAGTACGACAGCTTTCCTCCAACTCCTGTGCCGTCATTTCTTTTATCATTTTTCCATTACGGACAATTCCGTAATGCGTTGCTATTTTCTCCAGCTCTCCTAAGATATGAGAGGAAATAACAACAGTACACTGAGCCTCTCTGGTGATATCTACCAGAACCTCTCTCATGATTCTCATACCATCTGCATCCAAACCGTTGATTGGCTCATCAAGCACCAAAAGCTTTGGATTTCCAAGGAGTGCCATGGCAATACCAATTCTTTGCTTCATACCCAAAGAACAGTTTTTGTATTTGTTAGAGGCAGCGCCTTCCATTCTTACCAGCTTTAGAACCTTTCTAACCTCTTCCTCAGCATTTTTCATGCCTAAATTAGCAGCCTGCAGCATCATATTGTTCCATACACTGTAATTTGGAAAGCATCCCGGAGCTTCAATTAAGACACCTACCTTTGCTCTTACATCTGCATCCGTATAATCTCGTCCAAGCAGCTTAATCTGTCCGCCGCTTGGAACAAGAAGACCGCAAATAAGCTTTTCCGTTGTCGACTTTCCACTTCCGTTTTCACCAATAAAACCATAAATTGCTCCCGTCGGAACCGTCATATCAAGACCACGAAGAGCCTGCTTTTGACCAAAATTTTTTGTCAGATTTTTAATCTCTATTGCGTTCATACTAATACCTTTGCCTCCTTTTTAATACACATCACATTTTGAAAGGATGCGGGTACCCAGTACATTGTAAATAATTGCCCACACCACAGAAATTACAAGACATACAAGTACAGTTACTATATTACTGCTAAGACATGCATACACCGAAGAGCCATATAAAAAGATATTAAGCGCGGTATTATTTCCAATCACCGCAGCCGCTCCAATAATCAGAATTCCCGTACCGAAAAAGAAGGATGAGGCAATCGAAATACCAAAAAATCTTCTAAAAATAATGTTAAGAAAGGTATACAGGCTCGCCCAGCCTAAGCTCATAATCATTTTGCCCAAAATAGCACAAATCAAAGAACCCATATTCACTTCAAAGGACGCACCAACAAGAAGTCCGGCTGCCATAGCTCCCAATAAATAAGTAATACACATGCAAGCCATTGCAAAAGCGCAGGTAATGGTTTTGGACATCATATAGTCCTGCTTCTTCGCATGGGTTGTAAAAAGCTGTTTTACATAGCCACTCTTATAATCATGTCCTATAAAAATAGAAACCATGATTCCACCGAAAATGAACACCATGTTCATATTGGCATATTCTGCAATACTGTTCACCACATACAACGGTGTATCTGCCGCAATAATCTGCCATGTGTTGGTGTACATAGGTGCTGTAGCAGTCCCATCAGGTCCCGGCATACCGGTAGTGCCTAAAATCATTGCCGGAATAATCGCTGCAATTGCCAAAAAGATATAAAACATGGGAGTGTGGAATAAACGATAAAAATCTACACCCAGCATACCTTTTAATCTTTGAAAAAAGCTAGGAGATTCAAATTTTAATTCTTTCATTTTATTAATCCTCCTTGTTTGACATCAACTCAATATAGTATTCTTCAAGACCTATCTTATTTTTCTTAAGCTCACTTACCACATGCCCGTTCTCTAACAGATACTTAACAATTGACTCGGTATCCTCCACATCATACACACGAAGGTACTCTTCCTCTTCCTTCACGCTGTCAAATTTCGCCTTTAATACAGCTTTCGCCCCTTTCATATCCTTAGTCTTTAGAGATACAAACACACGGGCTCTGCTTTCCATTTCCTCTGCGCTGATTTCCTGAATCATTCTCCCCTGACGAATAATACCATAATGAGTCGCTATCTTTTCCAGTTCACCAAGAATATGCGAAGAAATCAGAACCGTACAACCATAATTCTTAGTAATGTCTACCAGAATCTCTCTCATAATCCTCATACCGTCTGTATCAAGGCCGTTAATCGGCTCATCCAAAATCAACAATGCCGGTTCCCCAAGCAATGCCATTGCGATACCGATTCGCTGTTTCATTCCCAGAGAACAGCTCTTGAATTTGGTCTTTGCAGAGTCCTCCATACGGACAATCTCCAGCACTCTTCTAATTTCATCCTCACGATTTTTAATTCCCAGATTAATAGCCTGCATCATTAAATTATCCCACACACTGGAATTCGGAAAACAGCCTGCATTTTCAATCAAAGCGCCTACTCGCACTCTGACTCCGGCATCCGTATAATCCTTATCAAACAGCCTGATTTCACCGTTATCCGGCACCAGATGCCCACAGATAAGCTTTTCCGTTGTTGATTTGCCGCTTCCGTTTTCGCCGATAAAACCATAGATTGCTCCGACCGGAACTGTCATATTCAGATTATCGACTGCGTACATTCCACGAAAGCTTTTTGATAAGTTTCTGATTTCAATAGCGTTCATTCCCTCGTCTCCTTTGTATTGATCTTTATTCCACCAATTATTTACTCCGAGTATTTCTTCACGGTTTCTTCGATTCTGCTTCGTACCATTGTAGCAAGCTCTGTCGTACTCATTCCCTGATATTCTTCATAGGAAATCGACTCTAAGTAGTGAAGCTGTACTATCACCTAGTCGCTGCCCTTCTCTTATTATCTGCCTTCTCCTCAAAATACAAGTTTTTGTGTATACACTATATCAAAGTCATGTTAAAGAAATGTTAAAATCAATGCTCAAATTGCATTAAATACAATTTCTTCTTTTGCAAATATAGATTGCCAACCATATAGCAGCTGCGATGGCAGATACAAGGAAACTTCTTTCCTAAGCTCTACTGCGCCAGCCTTTTCTAATAATTCTGCAACGAATTGAGAGCAGAAATACTTATCATGAAATTTGTGCGGTATATGTAAAAAACACAACAAAGTTCCGAATAATGAATAAGAATATTTTTCTTTTCTCTCTAAAAAAAACTGAATCTCTTGCTGAATTTTGAAATATACCTCTTCCGGAACTTTTAGACGTATACATGCACTGTCTGGCATTCTCTTTTTTGGCATATACTTCTTTGGCTTTTCCACCACAAATCCCTTTTTATTAAAGCTATAGAAAATTTCTTCATTCTCATCAATGGATATGGATGCATGGGAATAAGAATCTCCGCCAATGTCACAGAGTACTCTCCCGAAAAAATCTTTGTATCTAGTAAGTAATATGGTTATCGTTTTCATATTTTTTAATTTATCCTGTTTCATATTTACCCTCGAATTAAACGTGTTATTTCTCATTATCACGATTATCCTATCCAAGAGGTGTTAAACTTATATTTTTGAAATGTTAAAGAAATGTTAATTTGCTTTTTACAAAGAAAAAAGACTACTGCGAAATCTCTTTCACAGTAATCTTCTCGTTTCTTACTTCTCTATATGTGTTCTTATCTCTACCATTCTTTCGTAAAGCTCCCGATGTTCTTCCTTAAGGTGCTCTTCAATTTCTTCTCTATGGTGTCTTAACATTTCAAGTGCCTCAGGGCTTAAACTTGCAATCTTCTTCTCAATAATCTTTCTTCTCTTTTCAATGCTTTCTTCAATTTCTTCGATATCAGCATATCCCTGCTCTTCCAGTTCTGTTAAATGCATTTCCAGACGCTCTAACAACTCATCCTCATCGAATAAGCCCATACGAGTCGGTAAAACATCGCTTTCTGCTTCCACAATGTCTTCTACACTATGACCTTCAGAATGAACAAGCTGCTCTGCCATTTCCAAGGCAAACTGTTCCATTTTTGCTTCCGCACCTTCACCAAATGCCCATTCGAACTCTGCCAATCTTTCGTTTTCTTCTACATATGGGAATTCCTCATCCTTAGAAATTCCTTCTAAAGGATATGGCTTCTCAACTCCTGCGGCTCTTAGTGCCAAAGAAATAGTACGCCGTACCACGCCCTCTTCAATCAAGCTTCCTGCTCCATAAGCACGCAACTGATCATTTACTGCCTCTACATGCTCCGCGATATAAAAGTGTATGCCCTGATTCCTTAAATTACGATTTAAAATCAATAATCTGTCTGCTGCCGTAATATCAATATTTCCGATTCCTCTGGCATCGACAATCACCTGTTTCGTATCTTCCTTAATTGCCGACTCAATATCCTGCTGAAAGGTATTGATATTCGCAAAGAACAGATTTCCGCTAAAACGATAAATAACCGTATGCTTAATCGGCTTCGCATCACGATGTCTTGTCAGAGTATACATGCCTTCATGCCCCGGTATAATACCAACAAAGGACTTCGGCGGAATTACCGCACGAATAATAACAGCAATAAAGGACAAGATTACCCCTAATATAACACCATAAATAGTACCCAGAATCAACACGCCCAGAAAAGCAGTCAGGAAAATCAAAAACTCATGCTTATCAGACTGCCACATTTTCTTGGCAATACCAAACTCAATAATGCCAATCAGCGCTGCCATAACGATTCCCGTCAGCACCGGCACCGGAAGATACGCCAATAAATCCGTTCCAAAAAGTAGCACCACTACCATTGTGGCACTTGCAGACACCGACATCACCTGTGATTTGCAGCCATACTGATCTGCAATTCCGGTTCGGGACACGCTACCGTTAATCGGACAACAGCCTACCAAAGCGCCCGCTGTATTTCCAGCTGCATATGCCAGAATTTCTCGATTGTTATTGATTTTATAATTATATTTCAGGGCATAGTTATTTGTTGCAAGCAAGGTCTGTGCCACAATTACCAATGCTACGGTAAGCGATAGCACCACTATATCCTCTGCATGCTGCAAAAACAGCGAAACATTTGGCAAAACAAGCCTTGGCATTCCCTTTTCCACAGTTGGAAGAAGTGCTACCCCATACTGGTCTATTTTGAAAAAATAAGTAAGTCCTGCGCCAACCGCCATAAGTACAACAGACATCGGAAACTTTGGAATATGTTTCTTTGCTACTAAAATAATAATCACTGTACCAAATCCAAGAATGGCTGAAACCAGATTAAACTTCGCCAGCTGCTCCCAAATATTGATAAGCAAGATAAATAACTCACCCGTACCCGGACTTCCACCAAATAGCTTTGGAACCTGCATGAGAATAATCGTACAACCGATACCGGAGATAAATCCGCCCATAACCGGAGTGGAAATATAATTAACCAGTCTTCCTGCCTTGATAAAATAAAATACCAACAGCCAGCATGCCGTAACCAGCGTAATAATCGGAACAATTTCCATTGCCTCCGGTGTTCCGGCAGTAATACCAAGACTTGCAAGCGCTCCTCCTACCAAGGCAGCCGGAGTCGCATCCACACCGAATACAAACTGTGGCGAGGAAGTGAACAGGCTATAAACTAAAATCGGAAAGATAGAACCATACAGACCATATGTTACCGGTAAGCCTGCAACCTGCGCATAGCCCATTGAAATCGGAATGGACACCAGGGCAACAATGATTCCTGATAAAATATCTTTTGCTAAATTGTCTTTTCTGAATTGCTTCATTTACACAGCCCCTTTAGATTATGATACTACTATTGTAAACTATCAGTATGTTGTTTTTCAATTAACTTATACAACAAAACAGCCTTATCCTTTTTGAATAAAGCTGTTTTTCCAGAACTCCTACAATAAAATTTGCTACTCCAAGAGGAAGGAATGCTTTAATTGGCTTACAGCCGCTTTCTACCATCAAAAGTTCAGAAAACTTTTTAAAAGATACTTCCTTATTTCCAAGAATATAGCAGCTACCGTCCTTTCCCTTATCTGCTGCAAGAATTGTTCCCTGTGCAAGGTCTCTTACATCACACAGGTTAAAGGAGCCGTCGATCCCCATTGGCATTTCGCCGTTTATAATCTGGATTACCGTTCCTGTTGTCTCACCTACAGCAAAGTCCTCCGGTCCAAGGATTCCGCTCGGATGTACTATGCAAGCATGTAAACCTTTTTCCTTTACCGCATCCAGAACTGCCTGTGTTGCCAAAGCCTTTGACTGGCTATAACAGCCAACTACCTTATCTGCATCAAAATGATCTACTTCTTTAATCTTCTGTCCCTTTGGAAGCTCTGGAATCGCACCTGTACTGCTGCAATATACTAATTTTTTACACTCCTTATGCTCTAAACACAACTCGATAATATTCTTGGTTCCACCGACATTCACATCCATAACCTTCTGATTGTACTCAGGGCTAACCGTTACGATACTTGCAATGTGAAGTACAATTGTTTCTGTTCCTTCCGGTACGGTAAAGAATCTGCGAAGTGATTCCATATCGCAAAGGTCACCTTCTACAATTTCTGCTTCCTTTGGAACGAACTTCATTGCTTTGTCATTTGGAAGAACGAAGGCTCTTACCTTCTCACCTCTATCCACTAACTGACGGCAGATAGTGCCACCTAAAAATCCTGCTGCTCCTGTTACCAAATACATTGTGTTGCTCATTTCAAAATCCTACCTTTCTATCATAATACTCACAAAATTGTTTGTTTCTCGTTTTCATGAGCTTACTATAAAGGTTGAATGTTTTTGAAATGTTCAGGAGATGTTAATGTTTTGTTAAATCTTATTGCTCTGTATTCAACAACCACTCCGCTATGTCACGCACTTCGATTCCTTCATATGTGTATTTTGGGTGCTTTGTTCTCGCAATAATCATTTTAGGATAAGCATCCTTTATTTGTAGCAATGGAGAGTACTCTCGTTCAAAGGTATCCTGATTCGATATATTGTCGCTAACCTGAATATATATTTTCTCACTACCACGTTGTGCCACAAAATCGATTTCCTTTTGATAGAGTTTTCCAATATAAACTTCATATCCTCTACGCAATAGTTCTACACAGACCATATTTTCGTATGCTCGTCCGTAATCCATATTACGGCTGCCTAAAATTGCGTAACGTATTCCGATATCACACAGATAGAATTTATCAGAGGTTTCTAAATACTTCTTTCCCCTTATATCGTATCGTTTAATATCATAGAAAATAAATGCATTACATAGATATTTGATATATTTACCTATTGTTACATGATTTGTTGGTACTTCATTAGCAGTCAATATGTCACTCACCCTATTAGGGGAAGTTAAGTTACTTATATTATCCATCAAGAACTCACTCAATTGACGAAGAACCTGTGTATCAGGCAGATTGTACTTTTGTACTAGGTCTCTGTTAACAATAGTCTCGTATACTTCTTTTATATAAGTCACCCTATCTAAATCAGTGTTGTATGCATATGAACCTGCCAAACCACCCTTGATAAAATAGTCTTCAAATAACTTGTCTTTATCCTTTTCTTCGCTATAATATTCACAGTATTCCTTAAAACTGAATGGAAACATATGAATTTCAATGTATCTTCCAGTAAACAGCGTTGCCAAATCAGCACTAAGCAAAAAAGCATTTGACCCGGTTATATAAATATCATACTTACTTTTAGAATATAAGCTGTTAATTGCTAATTCAAAATTGGGACATAGCTGTACTTCATCAACAAACAAATAATTCTTCTTTTCCTTATCATATCTCGTCTCAACATATTTGTGTAAAGCATGGTATTCCTTTATTTCTTCAAAATCCAAATCCATAAAATCAATAAAGATAATATTTATATCCTCAAACTTATTTTTTAAGTATTCGATATATGTTTGCATTAAGTTAGACTTTCCTGAACGCCTTATTCCAGTAATAATCTTTATATCAGGGGTATCCTTTAATGCCTTGATTCTTTCTAAATATCTTTCTCTTACAATCGTCTTCATATCTTCACCGCTTTCGAAACTTTAAAATAATTATACTTTTGAAATTAAATATATTATACCACCTTCTATACATTATATTCTACATATCACTTTCGAAACTTTAAACTTTTTACAATTTCGAAACTCTATTTCCATTCTATGGTGCATAATAAAAATATGCCACAAATTGAAAAAACTTCTCAATTTGTGGCATATAAACTACTTATTATATGTATGGCTTACAGCCTATCTTTGCCAATCCTCCTTTATTTCAGCAGCTCCTCACTCAGCGCTAAAATCATCGGTGCTATCTTCTCTCTTTGTTTTTTGGTAATCATCTTATATACCGGATAAGCAGATGCAATCATCACCATTCCAAGTAAACCCAAAAGAATGCCTACTACAAACAGACTATCCGTCCATACCATAACACAGCTCATGCCTGTTCCCATTACCAGTGTTCCGATAATGCCAAGCATCAAGCCAACTACGGTTCCTGGTGTCTCTGCACTTTTATCCAGTTTTCTTAACTGCTCCAGCTTATCCTCCTGCTTCGGCATGTATTTCCGTTTAATCGATTCAACCTCATCCTGTTGCTTCGAGGAATAGCTATATTGAAATGTTTTTTCCTGTTTATTTTCCATGTTTATATCTCCTCAATTTTCTTAATTTCCCGTCCTGCTCTTCGTATCATGCGAATAGACAATAAAAATACCGTTAAGCATACTGCACTTCCCGTCAGTGAATTCATAATTCTTGCAAAAAACTCCTGCCCATTTCCAAACTGCGTCAGCATAGCTGTCTGCATAGCTAAAATAGAAGTCAATGCACACGCAAAGGAAATCATTTTTGCCGCTGCCAGTAACGGCTGTTCCAGCTTGCGATACTTGACCATATTTTTGATGGCAATACCAAAGCAATAAAAGGAATATGCCGCAAATGCATAGATTAAGAAGCCCGGATAACTATAAGACTTATTCTGCCATATCATCTGCACCACAAGTCCTGCTACTGCCATATGAAGCAGAATCATCAGATAGCCGCAAAAACGATAGCTTTTTAACTCATGCAGCCGTTTTTCCTTGCTCTCTTCCTGCTTTGATAAGTATCGTTCTCTTTTTACCAGTCCAAAACGAATCACACTTAAAATAATATAATAAACGGCAATCGCTCCAAGCCAGAAGGAACGATAATAAACACCTGCCAAAAACTTAAATACCGCATATAATACATTGATTCCGAAGCCTGCATACAAGGAAATCTTTGCTCGAAGCAACGGCTCTGACAAATACCGCGAGCTGTAATAATTCGCATACAAGCCTCTTTTTACCCACTTTACAATAGGTGGCAGCTGTACCACAAAAATCGTCAGTGTGTACGCCGAAAACAGATAGCTTGCATAGGTAATAATCGGATTCGCATTCTCATAGCCCAAGGAATAAATCAATAACGGAATCGTAATCAATATAAAAAGAACAATCAAAGCCTTATGCGGAAACAGAAGACGCTTTGCGATTTTTATCCATTTATTTTTCACACTTCCTCCTTAAAGCACACCTGAAAAGTCGTTCCTTCACCTAAGACACTCTGCACATGAATATCTCCACCGACAATATCAATCACACGTTTTACGAGCGCAAGCCCTAATCCGTTTCCCTGTGTCGCATGTGAGGTATCACCCTGATAGAACTTCTCAAAGATATGAGAACCAACCTCCGGACTGATTCCGCAACCGTTGTCACTAACCTCAACGATTATCATGCCATTTTCTCTTTTCAAGCGGATTCCAACGACACCCTTTTCCTCGCTAAACTTAATCGCATTGGAAAAAAGATTATTCCACACAAGGCTTAAAAGCTCTGCATCCTGAGAAACGAAAACATCTTCTTCCATATCCGTTTCAATCTCGATGTCTTTTTCCTCCCATGCACGCTCAAAGGTCAAAAGACATTCACATAACTGCTCGGTCAGATTGTATTTTTTCTTTTCCGGATAAATCTGTTGATTCTCTAAACGGTTTAATTTCAATATATTCGTAATCAAATTGGACAGCTTTCTCGTCTGCTCGGAAATGGCACTTGCATACTCCATTCTCTGCTCCTCGGAAAGTGTCTTGGTCTGGAGCATGGTTGCATAATTCTGTATTACCGAAAGAGGGGTTTTCAGCTCATGCGATACATTCGAAATAAAATCCGTTCTCAGTGTCTCTACACCTGACAGCTCTGCTGCCATTTCATTAAAGCCCTTGATAATCGCATCGAATTCATTGCTGCTATTTTCGCCCTTGATATAAGGAATTCGCACACTGAAATCGCCTGCAACCATGCGGTTCATGCCATCTTTAATCCGATTTACCGGTCTTGTTACGGTCCACATACGACGGACACCATCAACAAGATAAAATAACAACGTTATCACCAACACATTTACAAACGTAACAATCGCAGCCCCACGAATTGTAGCCTTTTCATATTGTGCAATATTCAGAAACAGTACAAAATTGCAGGTAACTACAAAGGCAACCAGCCCAAAAATAATCAGAAAACGCCAGCTTGCCAAAATAAATTTCTTCATATGCAAAACCATACCTTTCCTTTTACTTCAGTACAGCTTTATAGCCCAATCCATGTACGGTAACAATCTCAAAATCCGTACATTCCGAAAACTTGTCACGGAGCTTGGTCATATAGACATCAACCACTCGTGAGCCGGATGCCGACTCCGCATCCCAGAATTCATCCATAAGCTGAGAACGGGTAAAGGTCTTCTTCGGATAAGATAACAGCTTATATAACAGATTAAATTCTCTAACCGTGAGAGGAACTTCCTCTTCGTTTAAGTATGCGGTATGCTCCTCGGCATCCAGGCAAAGACTTCCAATCTCTATCTTTTTACTGGTTGCAATCTTTGACCTGCGAAGTAATGCTTCGATACGAAGTAACAGCTCTTCTAAATCAATCGGCTTAATCATATAGTCATCAATTCCGGCACGAAAGCCCTTTTTCTTCGACTCAAAATCATCCCTTGCTGTCATAAACAGAATCGGAATCTCCTTGTCCAACTCACGAACCGTTTTCGCAAACTCATAGCCATCAATACCCGGCATCATAATATCTGATATGATTAAATCAAACATATTTCCATACATCGTGTCATAGGCTGCATTTGCCTCATGTACGCCAACTGCTTCAAAACCATTCTGATTCAGAAAGGTACATACGGTCTGATTCAGGTCTTTATCGTCTTCCAGCAGCAATATCTTAAACATCACAAAAGCCCCCTCACAAATATTCTTTATTTCAGTATACCACGCAAATGTTTCTGAATTGTTAAAGTTTGAGAATTTTTACAAATTCTTCTACCGACATCTACCCCATATCCTGTTTATCTGCTTCTGCGTCTCTCTGTCTTACACTGACCATTCCTGCTACCTGCTCCTTTTCCCCTAATATGAGCATATACGGAACCTTATCCAGCCTTGCCTCTCGAATCTTAAAGCCAAGCTTTTCATCCCTATCATCTATCTCAATACGAATATTCTGAGCTTTTAGACTCTCTGCTATCTCTCTTGCATAATCTAAATATTTATCCGATACAGGCAAAATCTTTATCTGAACAGGAGAAAGCCACACTGGGAACTTACCAGCATAATGCTCAATTAAGATACCCATAAAACGCTCCAGCGAGCCATATACTACTCGGTGAATCATAATTGGTCTGTGCTTTTCTCCATCTGCACCGATATATTCTGCTTCAAACCGTTGTGGTAATTGAAAATCAAGCTGTATTGTACCACACTGCCATGTTCTTCCAATGGAATCTCTCAAATGAAAATCAAGCTTTGGCCCATAAAAGGCTCCATCTCCCTCATTTACGCGGTACGGCATATTCATTGACTGCATCGCATTTTCAAGGGCCTTTGTTGCAAGCTCCCATTCCTCATCACTACCAATGCTGTCCTCCGGTCTTGTAGAAAGCTCAACAAAATAGTCAAACCCAAACTTCTTATAGACCTCATCTATCAGTTTTGCTACTCGCTGAATTTCATCAATGACCTGCTCCTGCATCATGAATACATGCGCATCATCCTGTGTAAAGCATCTGACTCTCATCAGACCATGTAATGTTCCTGATTTCTCATGTCTGTGTACTAGTCCAAGCTCTCCAATTCGCAATGGAAACTCTTTATAGGAATGAGGTGTCATTTTATAGACAAGCATACCGCCCGGACAATTCATTGGCTTAATGGCGTATTCAACCTCATCGACAACTGTTGTGTACATTGTCTCACGATAATGCTCCCAATGACCTGATGTTTCCCATAATTCGCGGTTCAGCATCATCGGTGTTTGAATCTCCAGATAACCCTCCCGCTGATGAATCCTTCTCCAATAATCAATCAAGAGATTTTTTAATACCATTCCCTTTGGAAGTAAAAACGGTAATCCCGGTCCTTCCTCTGCCAACATAAATAGTCCAAGCTCCTTTCCAAGCTTTCTGTGGTCTCGAAGTCTCGCTTCTTCTAACATCTTCAAATACTCTTCCAGCTCAGCTGCCTTCGGGAAGGAAATACCATAAATACGTGTCAGCATCTTATTCTTTTCATCCCCTCGCCAATAAGCACCGGCAACTGATAACAGCTTAAATGCCTTAATCTGACAAGTATTAGAAATATGCGGTCCTGCACAGAATTCCGCATAATCTCCCTGCTTGTAAAAGCTAATCCTTTCGCCATCAGGAAGATTTTGAATCAGCTCCAGCTTGTATGACTCATTTTCCTTTTCCATATAGGAAAGAGCCTCCTCCTTACTCACCTCATATACCTGTAAGGACAAGGATTCCTTTACGATCTTCCTCATCTCTGCTTCCACTTCCGCTAAGTGCTCCTCAGAAAAGGAAAAAGCAAAGTCAAAATCATAATAAAATCCATTCTCAATCGCAGGTCCGATGGCGCATTTTGTGTCAGGATATAACCGCTTTACCGCCTGTGCCAGCACATGTGCACTTGTGTGCCAGAATGCCTCCTTTACCTCCTTTTCCTCAAAGCTTCCTTCTCTGATGTCACCGTTTTTGAATACTACTTTCATAATCTTATGTCTCCTTTCTTGGGTTTTCAAACATGAAACATTTCACATAACATAAGAATAGAATGTGCCTTGGCACATTCTTGCGCCACAAAAGGGTTGCATTCATGCAACATTTTCCTTACTTTTGTGTGCGCATAAGCAAAAAGCACCCTTAGATACGCTAGTATCTAAGGGTGCAATTATTGCACGGTTCCACCTTAACTTTTTACTTCAGATTCCAACAAATCCTATCCTTTAACGCAGGCACACGGTAGCACTTAACAACTGAAAATCCAATCTTAGGCGCTACAGCTCTGGAATGGTTTTCGTCTACCTTCCTCATAAGCAGCTTCCACCAAATGCCGCTCTCTCTGGATGATTCCACATAAACTACTTTTTTCCGTCGACGCTTTTCTTATGTTATTGATAATAAGCCTAACACTGCTCTCAAGTCTTGTCAAGCTACACTCTTCAAACACCATCCAAATAAAGAACCAGCTAGAGTATATATACATCCAAGAATCCTATGAACCAGAATATTTTCTATTTTAAATAAATGACTCTATCCGCCAAACACATTTCATCCAATCGATTCAGCGCTATAACAATTAAAAAAACAGAAACTTATAAAAGCTTCTGTTTTTCTTTTTATGTATGAAGTTTAAACTAAATTAGCTGCTCCTATTATTCCTGCATGATAACCAAGTGTTGCACAACGTACTTCTGGAACATACGCTTTATCTCCTGCAAAACAACCTTTTTCTATATATTTTGATAAAGGAACTGTCAATTTATCTCCCTGATTACATATGCCTCCTGACAACAGCACAACATCCGGCCGAAATATATTGACAAAGTTAATAATCGCCTCTCCCAAATAGCTGATATAATTATTAATAACTTCGCCTGCTATCGCATCTCCATTCTGTGCAGCTTCAAATGGGATTCTTCCGTCCATATTAGCGATATCACCCTTACAAAGCATATTCATCTTCGATTCCGGATGATTCTTAGCTGCTCTTCTGGCATCCCTTATTAATGCCGTGGCCGATGTATAAGACTCTACACATCCTTTTCTTCCGCATGTACACAATTCGCCACCTAATATAAGACTTGTATGTCCAAGCTCTGCACCACCTGCATGAGCTCCTTCAAAAATGTTACCGTCAATTACAATACCACCACCAACACCTGTTCCAAGAGTTAGAAGAATCACATTACGTGTCTCACGCGCTGCACCTGCTCTTACCTCACCAAGCGTTGCACAATTTGCATCATTCGATATTCGAATTGGACAAGTAAAATATTTACCAAGTTCCTTCGTAACAGGAACATTCTCCCAGCCAAAATTATTAGAATATACAACAACTCCATTTTTTGCATCTATTGTTCCCGGGCTTCCAATTCCGATTCCCAAAAGTTCATTAGGTTTTATATTCATTTTCTCTGTTAACGCTATAACAAGCTCTGCCATATCCTTTAACACTTCCTGATATGGTCGCTCTGCTTTGGTCGGCACAGAATCCTGTATCAGAATCTGGTTTAAATCATCTACAATGCCTACCTTTATATTCGTTCCACCCAAATCAATTCCTACTCTATACATCTCATCACCTCTTCCTTAATTTAAGCAAATGATTTCTTTTTGATGAATGTGTATATATTATATATCAGCTTTTACATAGCTTGACAAGAACTAGCGATGATTTTCCTTATAACAGTACATTCTATCATCTGCCTTTGTTACAATTTCATTCAGCTCTTCATCACTTCCACGTCTTCTCATCGCACATCCATAAGAAGTAGTAATTATATAATTAAAGTCTAATTTCTTACTTTCTTCTAATAAGATATCCTGGACCTTATGGCACATTTCAATGATTTCTTTCTCTTTCTTGTTTAACAAAATGACCATAAATTCATCACCACCAATGCGCCCTACATAACCAAAATCATCAAACACCTCTTTCAAGGTATGTGCAAATATACAAAGTACCTTGTCGCCTACTTCATGACCATATGTATCATTTACTTCTTTAAATTTGTTCAAATCAAAGTAAACAATACTTGTGTCATATTTTTTCGTATCATTTAAATGATCCAATAGATTCTGCATTGCTGCACGGCTGTTACAACCTGTCAAAGAATCGGTATTCATCTTTTTATCACTGCGATGCCAATAAATAACAATTCGGATGACACAGAGTATGATAATTACTACAATACCAATCGAAACATATCTCCATATATCAATATATTCTAATCCTTTAAATATTGTCTCTCTTTTTATACACTGTATAATTACCCAATCAAAGCGTTCCAAATAGGTTACATTCGTCTGATACTCAATCCCCTCCAAGACAATTATGCCTTTTTGATCTCTTTTTTCATCAAAGGCTTTCACAATGAGTGATACATCTGTATTATTCTGCTCAAAAACCGAAGTCTTCGTATAAACCTTCTCTATATCATCGGCTGAGATAAAATTTCCATCCCGATTGATTAGCAGGCTACTTCCTTTCAGGAACATACGGTTCTCTATAAACATCTGTCGCACCGACTCCAGCTCTATAGCGCCACATAAAGCCCCTACCTTTTTCTGATTCTTATCTAAGATGGATACGCTAATGGTCATCGTTGTTGCATCTGCCCCATAAAAAGGTTCTGTTATATAAACATCATTATCCATCACATCATTGTAAAAAGGCTCATTTTTTTGATTCCTACAAAGATTCTCTTCAATATAATAAGCCATACCATCTTTTTTCATGATAAATAAGTGATGAAATCCAAGTGCTTCGGAACGTGACTTAATAAATTCTTTCTGTCTTGCCGTATTCATTTCATAAATTTGTGGAAACGTTACCAATGCCTGCAATAAAAAAACTTTATTATTCACATATTGCTCAAACTGTACTCTTTGGTTATCTGCTAAAATCTCCATAGACTCCTGAACCAAAAGTATCTGACGTTCTTTATAGCGAGTCGTAGCAATACTTACCCCTGCAATTAATAACACAAACATGACAAATACTGCTATTAAAATCCCGCTATCTAACGGTTTCATATGTGTAATTTTGTTTAATACATTTTTCTTCCTTCTCATATGACTACTGTATCAAAAAAGGCAATTATTAGCAAGGGTTTGTATATTATCTTACTTGATTTGGGTAAATTTGATAAAATTTATAGAATATTCTTGACAACAATTTACATAAACTGTATACTCACAATCAATTGAATACATCTTCAGGGCAGGGTGCAATTCCCTACCGGTGGTAAAGCCCACGAGCCGTAAGGCATGATTCGGTGAGATTCCGAAGCCGACAGTAAAGTCTGGATGAAAGAAGATAAGTTATACAAACTAGGTCGTAACTGCTCTGGAATTTTTACAATTCCAGATTTTTTATTTATATACCGCTATGCATATATAATGTTAACACCTTGTTTCCATAACACATAGAAGTCTACTATGCCCTGAGTGCTTATGCATTCGGGGCTTTTTCAATTGCTTGAAAGGAAATCAATATGAACGATAATACCTATATGCAGTTAGCCTTACAGCTTGCAGAAAAGGGCTGTGGCTTTGTTTCTCCAAACCCGATGGTAGGTGCTGTTATTGTAAAAGATGACCGTATCATCGGAAGCGGATATCATGAACGATATGGGGAGCCTCACGCAGAGCGAAATGCCCTTGCTTCCTGCACAGAATCTCCCAAAGGTGCTACCATGTATGTTACCTTAGAGCCTTGCTGTCATCATGGAAAACAGCCCCCTTGTGTAGAAGCTATAATAAATACCGGTATTCACCGTGTTGTAGTTGGTTCCGGCGATCCGAATCCACTTGTTGCCGGAAAAGGCATTGAGATTCTTCGTGCCAATGGCATTCAGGTTACTGAACATGTTCTAGAAAAAGAATGTCGAAAACTAAATGATGTTTTCTTCCACTTCATTCAAACAAAACGTCCTTACGTTGTTATGAAGTATGCCATGACTTTAGATGGAAAAATTGCTACCCACACAGGTGCTTCCAAATGGATTACCGGAGAAGAGGCTCGCGCCTATGTACAAAAACAACGTCATCGCTATCGCGCTATCATGGTTGGTGTTGGTACTGTACTTGCTGATGACCCACTTTTAACCTGTCGCATGGAAGGCGGACGCAATCCAATTCGTATCATTTGCGACACCAAACTAAGAACCCCTTTAGATTCTCAAATTGTTCGAACTGCACATGAAGTTCCTACCATACTTGCTACCTGTTGCCAGGATACCGACAAGTATGCTGCATTTCAACAAGCCGGATGCCACATCCTTCCTGTCGATAAGTTGAACGGACACCTTAATCTTTCCACTCTTATGCAAGAATTAGGTGAACATGGTATTGACAGTATTCTTATGGAAGGTGGTGCTACCCTTAACTGGTCTGCATTAAAATGCGGTATTGTTCAAAAGGTAGAAGCTTTTATTGCACCCAAACTTTTTGGTGGTGAAATGGCTAAAACACCTATTAGCGGTGAAGGTTACGCTACACCTGCTGAATGTGTCATATTAAAAAATCAAAGCATACGACAGGTTGGTAATGACATTTTAATAGAGGGGGAGGTTGATTCAAATGTTTACCGGGATCATTGAAGAAGTTGGAACCATTAAGCAGCTTCAAAAAGGTGCACACTCCGCTATTTTACAAATACATGCAAATATCGTCTTAGAGGGACTCAAAATCGGAGACAGTGTTGCTGTGAATGGTGTATGTCTGACAGTTACTAAGATTCAGTCACAATGTTTTCATGCAGATGTTATGCACGAAACCTTAAATCGTTCCTCGCTTTCAAATTTAACAATTGGAAGCTACGTCAATCTAGAACGTGCTATGCCTGCAAATGGACGTTTTGACGGTCACATTGTTGCCGGTCATGTAGATGATGTCGGAAAAATTATAGCTATCAAACGTGATGATAATGCTATCTGGTACACCATACAAGCTACACCAAACATTATGCGCTACATCGTAGAAAAAGGCTCCATTGCCATTGATGGTATCAGTCTAACGGTTGCCCGGTTATCTGCTGATTCTTTCAGCGTTTCCATCATTCCACATACCGCCCATGTTACTACACTTGGCAAACGAAAAGTTGGCGATGTCGTCAATCTGGAAAACGATATCATAGGAAAGTATGTAGAAAAATTTTTAACACCTGCTGTTTCTCAACCAGCTAAAAGCACTATGACAAGAGACTGGTTACTGCAACATGGATTTTAACATAATCTAAAAATAACCTTATGGAAGGAGTACTACTATGTTTACTTATAACACAATCGACGAAGCACTTGAAGCTTTACGACAAGGACAAATTATTTTAGTTACTGATGATGATGACCGTGAGAACGAGGGCGACTTCATCTGTGCTGCTGAGTTTGCCACAACAGAAAATATCAACTTTATGGCTACTCATGGAAAAGGACTTATCTGTATGCCTATGTCTGCTGAATTTGTACAAAAGCTACAAATTCCACAGATGGTATCTCATAACACTGACAACCACGAAACAGCGTTCACTATTTCTATCGATCATGTAGATACCACAACTGGTATTTCCGCTGCTGAACGTTCCATTACTGCCATGAAATGCGTCGAAGAAGGAGCAAAGCCAGAGGACTTCCGCAGACCAGGACACATGTTTCCTCTTCTTGCCAAAAAAAATGGTGTCTTAGAACGTAATGGACACACCGAGGCAACGGTTGACCTTTGTCGTCTTGCCGGACTCAAGGCATGCGGTCTTTGCTGTGAAATCATGAAGGAAGATGGAACTATGATGCGTACTGGCGAGCTCATAGAACTAGCCCAAAAATGGAATTTGAAATTCATTACCATTAAGGATTTACAAGCATATCGCAAGCAACACGAAAAGCTTGTAGACCGCATGACTGTTACAAAGATGCCAACCAAATATGGTGACTTTACCGCTTATGGCTATGTTAACCAATTAAACGGTGAACACCATGTTGCATTAGTAAAAGGTGACATCGGTGACGGAAAAGACGTTCTTTGTCGTGTTCACTCAGAATGCTTAACTGGAGATGTTTTTGGTTCTCTTCGTTGTGACTGTGGCGAACAGTTTGCTGCTGCTATGTCTCAAATCGAAAAAGAAGGCCGTGGTATTCTCCTTTACATGCGTCAGGAAGGTCGTGGAATCGGTCTGATTAACAAATTGCGTGCGTATGAGCTTCAAGAACAAGGTATGGATACCTTAGAAGCCAATCTTGCGCTTGGTTTTGGCGGTGATGAACGTGAATACTACATTGGTGCACAAATCTTACGTGACCTTGGTATAAAAACTTTACATTTATTAACTAATAATCCAGATAAAGTGTATCAGCTTGAAGAATTTGGTATGCAGATTACAGAACGTATACCGATTCAGATGAATGCTACGAAACATGATTTATTTTATCTAAGAACAAAACAGAAGCGCATGGGACACATTTTGAACTATGATACCGCTCTGTAAACATATAAAGTAATGATTCAGTACCTGAAGCGTTACCATATAACCCTAAAAAAGAAAGGACATAATATTATGAAAACATTTGAAGGAAATTTAGTTGCAAACGAAAATATAAAGGTAGGTATCGTTGTTGCCCGTTTTAACGAATTCATCACCTCTAAGCTTCTTGGTGGTGCAATGGACGGATTGCTCCGTCACGATGTAAAAGAAGAAGATATCCATGTAGCATGGGTTCCAGGTGCGTTCGAAATTCCACTGATTGCATCCAAAATGGCAAAGAGTGGTAAATATGATGCTGTTATCTGTCTCGGTGCTGTTATCCGTGGTGCAACAAGCCATTATGACTATGTATGCAACGAAGTTTCAAAAGGAATTGCAACCGTATCTATGAACAGTGACATCCCTGTCATGTTTGGTGTTGTTACAACAGAAAATATTGAGCAGGCAATTGAACGTGCTGGAACAAAGGCAGGTAATAAGGGATACGATTGTGCTTTAGGTGCCATTGAGATGGTTAATTTAATTAGAACAATTGAAGCCTAAATACATATATATCCAAAAAGGTACTCCATGATATTCATCACATTGAGTACCTTTTTGGATATTCTAATTATATATTTTCTTATTCCTTAACCGCACCAGCTGAAACTCCTGACACTAAGAAATTAGAAAGAGCAAAATATAGTGCCACAATTGGAACTGCAATAAAAATAGAACCTGCCGCAAATCTAGTAAACTGTGTTTCATCCAAATGCATTAAACCAACAGCTACTGTCCATAAATCTTTATTTTTTAATAATAGATTAGGCAAAATAAAGTCACTCCAAGGCCAAGCAAACTGCGTCAATGCCGTATATACGATAATTGGCTTGGAAAGTGGTAATGTTATAGTACGGAATATTCTAATGTTCGTTGCACCATCAATACGTGCCGCCTCGTAAATGGAATTTGATATCGTGTCAAAATATCCCTTCTGCACAAGATATCCCATTGGTGCTCCAGCAGCATAAATGAAAATTAAACTCCATAACTGATTAATCAGATTAAAATTAACCATTAATAAATATACTGCTGTCATTCCCATAAAACTTGGAAACATACTTAATATCAAAGTAGATTTCATCAATGTCTTCTTTCCACGAAACTTAAAACGACTAATCGTATAAGCCGTTAGGATAACCAATACTGTCCCTATCAGACTTGAAAAAACAGAAACAAACAATGTATTTTTCAACCAGTTTGGATAATCATACATGGTTGTATCTGTGAAAAGTTTTTGATAACCAAAAAGACTAAAGCTCTTTGGAAAAAAACCATCCAAATCATAGATTGAACCACTTTTTGAGAAAGACGCCATAATTAACCACAGTACAGGAAAAAAGAAGAAAATACATACTGCAATCAATATCATATGAGTCACTATCGTATCCATTAATCTCTTTTTCTGTTTCATCGGAAGGTATCCTCCTTTTTATAAGCTGCACTTCTTACATATATCGTTAAAGAAAATATAGAAGTAATAACAAAGATGATCAAACTGACTGCTGCCCCGATTCCGTAATAATTATTATCGATGGACAAATTGTATAGCCAATTAATCAGCAAATCCGTATCGCTTGCAAGGAAATATCCATCCTTGTACACCCCCCCACGAAGGAAATAGAACACACCAAAGTTATTGAAATTTCCAATAAAACTTGTAATTAATGTCGGTGTTGTTGAAAAGATAACAAATGGTAATGTAATCTTTGTAAACTGTTTCCATTTTGTCGCACCATCTATACTGGCAGCCTCATACAAATCGGTATTCATGTTTGAAAGAATGCCTGTTGCAAGAAGCATGGAGGTTGGAATCGAAGTCCATGCATTAACTACAAGACCAATGAGCTTCGCTTTCAATCCTGCATCAATATCCAAAAATCCAATGGCATCACCACCATGTAACGTAATATAATAATTGATTGGTCCACCATAGGAAAAGAGAAACTTAAATGCTAAAAGTGTAATAAAGCCTGGAACCGCATACGCAAGTATTGGAAATGCCCGCCAAAAACTTTTTCCTTTTACACACTGCTTATTTAATAAAAGTGCTAGACCAATTCCGCCAAAATAGTTCAAAAATGTAGATGCAACGGCCCACACAAAATTCCATCCTAGAATCTTAAAAAACGTATCCTTTATTTCCGTCAAAGACAGTATCTTTCTAAAATTGGCAAGACCAATCCAGTCCACAAGCTTGGGTGGCACAATATCTCCGCCATAATTCGTAAAAGAAATCAATATCATGAACAAAATTGGCAAAACATTAAAAATCAATACGCCTGTGACAGGTATCGCAAGTGCTATAAGATAAAATTTCTTATCCAGAAAAATACTTACTGCTTTGCTAAAACCCGGAAGTTTATTTCCTCCCCGCACCTGTCGGTCACATTCCAATATATCATGAACATTAGACCTATGTATAATAAGAAAAGCTATTATAATCGCAAACGCCAGTAACCCCTTTAGAAGCATCATTACAGAATCGTCGCCTTCTGTTCCCAACCACGGATCAGCCTCTTTTGTTCCTAAAGTGAAAAAGCCCACAATATCATAAATACCCGTTGTTACCATATAAAAACAAGTCGCCACTAAAACAGTAAGATATAGCAAACCTTTCGTCCATTGTCTATATAATAGTTGCCCCGTCCCCATAATAACGAGAGACGCCTTGACCGGAACTGACGTATGTGTCAGTTTTTCTTTCCTACTCATTTTTTTCTCCTCTACAATAACCGGATAGCCCAGTTGAACACTTACTTCCTTCTCATCTATTCAGCTAAGGTATATACTGCATCATAAATATTCTTATTTACCGTTTCCAAAGCCTTCTGAAAATCATCTTCAGATACATACTTTGCGGTTTCTCCCTTTTTTTCACGAAAAGCATCCTTAGCAATATCACCCATAACTGTCTGTGTCGGCACCCAAATCTGATCAACAGCCTTAATTGATGGCATCAGATATATTCTTCCTTCTGAAAGACTTGTAAATATCATCTCTGTAGTATCTCCACATTCCTTTGCAACATCTGAACGTGTTGGTGCAATTCCAAGCTTATCCACTCTTGTTTTTATCATATCAAAGCTGGTTGCAAAATTAACAAATTCCACACATGCTTCTCTATGCTTGGTATAAGAACTGATTCCATAACCATTTACACCACCCATAACAACTGTACTAACCCAATCTGACTCACCCATTCCTTCACTTGCTGCACTTAAATCACCATTTGCAGGCATAAGTGCCGGAAGCTCGGCCATTTGCAAATTCTCCTTTGCCTTACTATGTGCTTCTTCCTTAGAAAGCCCTTCTGCTTCATAATGAAGTGCTAGCTTTTCTATAAAAAGACTATAGGTATCTGGAGTAGACACGGTACAAAAATAGCTTCCATCTGCCAATTTTTCATAACGATTTAACGTAATCGTATCGTCAATACATTCCTCATTCATAAGTCCTGCCATCTGTTTTAATGTTCGCATACCTGTCATGGCATTTCCTGCTGCAAATCCAATATCCTCTGAATTTACCGTTCCATCTTCTTTTTCACCAAAAACATAGCCGCCATAGGAAAAGATAAATTCAGAAGACAGATATAAATTATTCAGAGATGACATAAATCCATATTGACTATCCTTATTTGCGCTAGTGTCCATATCTCTTAATGACTTGGAGTACGCATACAAATCATTCCAATTTTCTATAAAATCTGGTTTCTTATTATTATTTTTATCCCATGTATTCTCCCAATTCTTTGGAAGCATATCCGTTCGGTAAAAAAGCATTGGTGCCTGAATGTTTACTGGAACACCACAAAAGTACTCTTTTCCCTCTAACACCATTTTAAAAGCTTCCCACGCTTCGTTTGGAACCTGTTCATAGCATTCAAATTCCTCTATTGACAACGGAATGATATGTTTATCCGCTGCATAAGTCATAAGCTTATCATTTGCCTGATATAACACATCCGGACCATATCCATAAGGACCATTCGCTGCCAAATCCGTATACTCATCCATATTGGCATCCACTGCTTGAATTCCCTTATCTGCATATGCCTCGTTAAAGGCATCCAATAATTCCTGTAAATACCCTTCTGACTTTGCTGTGTCATTCTCCAAAACATGAAGAACAACCTGTTCCGTTGCTCCTGCTGTCTTATCTGATACTGCTTCACTTTGGGCTGCATTTTGTCCGCAACCTACAAGTCCAGCTGTCATAGAACATATCATTCCCGTTGTTACCCATTTATTTATTTTTCTATTCATTTTTGCTAGCTCCTTCCCCACATTCTATAAATTCCACTTGTTTATGTACCTTATCTTCCACTGTTATACTACAACTTCTTGCCTTTTGATAATCACCTTTTATATCTATATCTTTATCCATATTGTTAATGCGAAGAATAATGATATTCTCCATTGAGCTGTTTTCTAACTGAAATACTCCATTCTCTGCACTAATTCGAACTTTTCCTTCTGCCATCATATATCTCTTACGAATAACAGATAGTCTATTCAATAATTCATAGATTTCTGCATATTCTCCATAAATATTTGCTTTTTCCCAGTCCATACATCGTCTACAGTCAGGATCATAACCACCAGGCATTAATATTTCTGTTCCATAGAAGATACATGGCGTTCCCGGAAACAGATAAAGCAAACACAATGCAGCTTTCATTTTAAACCGGTTCTCACCTACTTCGCTAAAAAAACGATGGGTATCATGACTATCCAAAAGATTCAACATCATAGCATTAACCGTATCGCTGTTTCGCATAAGTAAATCGTTTAATTTCCATGCAAGTCCTTGAGCATCCATAGTCTCTCTTGCAAAATAATCAAGACAAGCCTTGGTAAATGCATAATTCATAATGCTATCATATTGGTCTCCTCGAAGATTCGAATAGGCATCATGCCAATTTTCTCCTATGATAACCGCATCCTTCTTACAGCTCTTAATTGCCTTACGGAAGCTTCGCCAAAAATCATGACTAACTTCATCTGACACATCAAGTCTCCAGCCATCAATATCATACTCCTGTATGTAGTAGCATCCTATATCATTTAAGAACTTCTGAACCTCTGGATTTGATGTATTAAGCTTTGGCATATATTCACAAGATGCAAACATTTCGTAATTGCCCTTTTTCGGGTCTGGTTTATCTCCTTCGATAAAAAACCAATTATAATAAGTAGATTGTCTTCCCTTTTCCAGCACATCCTGAAACTCTTTCATGCGGTCACTACAATGATTAAATACCGCATCCATAACAAGCTTCATTCCTCGCTTGTGAGCTTCCTGAACCAATTCTTTTAAGTCTTCATTACTACCAAATTGCTTATCCACACTGTAGTAATCACTAATATCATACTTATGATTTGATATAGACTGAAATACCGGTGTTAAATATATTGCATTACATCCTGTTGCTTTAATATAATCAAGCTTTTTCGTAATTCCCTTCAAATCACCACCTGCAAAAGTCTTTGGATGCGGAATGTCTCCCCATTCACAATTGATATAGGATGTATCTTTTTGGGTATCTCCCATATGAAAACGTTCAACAAATATCTGATAAAAAACTGCATCCTTCATCCAATCAACTCGTTCCATAATATCTGCACGATTGATGTATGGATATTGAAAGAAATTATAATACCCTAATTTGTAATCATAGTTTTCTGTAATTCCATCTTCAGAGAAAAACCAACTCTTTTCTCCATCATTTACCTGAAAAACATACGCAAGTCTTGTATCTTCAAGTTCTAAATGAATATCAAAATAATCATAAAGCTCACTTGTATAAGCTTTTTCCATAAATGCTTTTTGCTGCTTCTCTCCAAACACATACTTACTTTCATAAATAATCTGTACCCATTTAATATCATCTCTTGCCGTCCTAAGTCTGATTACTATTTCTTTTCCCGATATCGGAAAACAATAAGACGAATCCATTATATGCTGCATTGCATACCTATTCATTTGATAACCTACCCTTTCTTATTCTAATTTTTCCCTCACTTAAGCGGTTAAGTTAACCGTTTAAGTTGATACTAGCACACTTAAAAAATGGTGTCAATATAATATTGACATTTTTTTATACGCTCTGTAAGATACACTTATGCGTTTAACTTGTTCTATATGTCCTTGTACTACGGACATATACATTGTATTAAGAAAGGAAATCCAAAAATGGAAAAAAAAGTAACTGTTAAAGATGTTGCAAGAGAAGCCGGAGTCTCGGTTGCTACCGTTTCTTATATTATGAATAACCGCACAGACCAAAAAATAAGCGAAGCAACTCGTAAAAAAGTTCTTCAAATTGCCAATCTACTTAACTATACTCCTAGCTCTGTGGCAAAAAGTCTGGCTACAGGCCGCAACAATATCATTGGTATTTCCTATTCTCTGGATGATGCTACGCCATCACGCAATCTAGAACTTAGCAGCTTTATAAATCTACTAATCGAGCGCTTAAATCGCTTAAAATATGATGTTATTTGTATGCCTGTAAAAACTACATCTGATTCTGGGTTTATTAATCGAAATATTGATGCAATTATTGCTATTGATTTGTCTAATAAAGATTTTGTTAGCCTTGCTGATAACTGCTTTATCCCCGTTATCAGTGTAGATATGATTATAAATGACAGCCTTTTCTATCAAATTTATTCTGACATTCCTCAATTAATAGAAAAAGCATCCGAATATCTTGGTAATGATTTTTATTTTGTTTTAGAGAAATACAAGAATGAAGAGTACCTTACCTTTTTGACTAAAATCTTACCTCAAGAACGTATTCTATTCTATACACCTGAGCTTATGGCTGATTTCACAAAATTAAAAGGCAAGAAATCCTTAGTACTTGGCTCTTATCTTGCCTTAATTCTACGCTCCTATATCAATGATCATGATATGGTCGCCATTACCTCACATGAGTCAGAAGCTTTGCTACCTGATTCAATCCATGTACTAAAAAATGATATTTCTAAAAAAGCTAACCTTGTCATCAATATCTTGCTAAATGCCATGGATCGAAAATTTGATGTGAAGCATGACCATAAAATTAGTATGCTGGAAACCAACTAATACTCTGCTTTCCACAAGCCATGAATATTGCAGTATTCATATGCTGCAATTACTTCATCGGCATCTGTCAATAAAAATTCTGCATGTGGTTTACCGCCCTTAGGATCTAAATACACTGTCTGCATTCCTTTTTTGGTTTCAAGAGCAATCCACTCAATATAGTGTTCTTCTGTCATTGGGTGCTCTACCTCACCAATCAAAACTGTTACTCTATTCCCGTCTACTTTGATAACCGGTACATGCTTCTCAGCTGCCCCGTCTGTTGTTCCCGGTACTAATTCCTCAAACTCTGCATGATTACAGGTTGTAGATGGCGCGCCTGACTTCATCAGTGCAAAAATTGTTTTATCCTGATTACATTTTAAAAATTTCATAGAAAAAACTCCTTTACATTTTTCAACTAGTATATGCAGAACTTAATAAAATATACAACACCTGTCTTTTACAAAAAATATGTTCTTCTTATTTTCCGACAATAGTGGTTATATTTGTTTAAAAATGTTATAATATTTATTAATCACACTTATTAAGTTACATAATGTGGTTTTTTTTAAAATATACACTTTTTAGATAAATTTCCTATTTACAGCTCTGGAGGTTTTTCTTATGAAAAAAATGATACATTCCCTTGATATGCTAGTGCGCATATCCTATTTAATCTTTTTTATTGCACTTATAGTTTGGTTTTTTATTGCACAGTCTTTTTATCCCAGTGAGCAGGACCCACGCGATTATTGGGTGGAAACCTTTGATAATGGTTGGGTTCATGTACAAAATGATGGTAAAAAATCCTCTATAGAAGTACCTGGTACCTTTGATGTACCACATGGAGAAACTGCAGTAGTTGAAAATGTTTTACCTACTCCTATCTCAACCAGCACCTGGATATGCATCCGTACCTCTAAGCAGGATTTGTCTGTTTACATTGATGGAACACTTCGCAATAGCTTTTCTACCAAGCTAACGCGTCCTTTTGGTATTGCCAGTGCCAGTACCTATCTTTTTATTGAACTTGGTCCTGACGATGCTGGAAAAATTATTACCATTGAAATGACAAGTGATTCTTCTTATAGCGGTGTTATGAGAAGCATCTTATATGGCGACAAAATGGGCATTATTGTTCATATTTTTAATGATAATTATATCATTCTTATTTTTGCTGTATTAATGCTTGTATTAGGATTTGGTACTGTATTATTGAGCTTTGCATTACAACGCCATACCAATAATCCATTGTATTTACGCTATCTTGGCTGGTGTGTTATTGCTGTATCACTCTGGGTTGCCATGCAGTCTAAGATGAAACAGGCCTTTTTCCCTAACGTATCAGTAACAAGTGCCTTTTCACAATTTGTTTTATTTTTCGTTCCAATCTCATTTTGTATTTATGTTGATAATATACAAAAAAGACGCTATCACTACATATACTTATTTTTCGAGCTTTGCTCTTTGGTTTTTGGCTTAACAGCTACAGCACTTATCGTCAGTAGTACGGTTGACCAAGGAGATATCAATCCTGCTGTTTATACCTTACTTGGCTCCTTAATTGTTTTATTCTTTACTACCGTTATTATTGATATTGTAAAGAAATACATACATGAATATTTATATGTAGCCTATGGTATTGTCGGCGTTTTGTTAACCTCCATATTACAAATACTCCAAAGCTTGAATCGATATCGCCTTTTTAATGGTAGCATTATCTGCGTTGGCTGCATGTTTTTACTTGTTATGGCATGTGTTCAGGCCATTCTTGATATCGTACGATCCAATCAAGAGAAAAAGCAGGCGCTCTATGAAAGTGAAGCAAAGGCAAAATTCCTTGCAAGTATGTCTCACGAGATACGAACACCGATTAACGCCGTTTTAGGAATTGACGAATTGATTGCTAAGGAAAGTACAGAAAGTAATATCAAAGAATATGCCGAAGATATCCGTGTCGCCGGTAGAAGTCTACTTGCCATTATCAATGATATTCTAGACTTTTCTAAGATTGAAGCAGGTAGAATGAATATTGTTCCTATGGAATATGATCTTGCCTCTGTTATTAATGATAGTTGTAGTATGATGCGTGTTAAGGCAGATGAAAAAGAACTTGCTTTTAAAACAATTTGTGATGAAAGCCTTCCCTGTCGTCTCTTTGGTGATGAAGTACGCATTCGTCAGATATTGACTAATCTTCTGTCCAACGCAATTAAATACACACATGAAGGATCTGTAACTCTTTTAATGGGAGGCAAAAAAGACGACTCTGGTCACTATCTGTTAGAAATCGTTGTAAAAGACACCGGAATTGGTATTAAAAATGAAAACATACCTTTGTTGTTTGATTCCTTTAGCCGTGTTGATGAAAACACAACACACAAAATAGAAGGTACGGGCTTAGGTCTTAGTATTGTTCATAACCTTGTAGAACTTATGCATGGTACGATACAGGTCAACAGCCAATATGGAAAAGGATCTATCTTTACAGTAAACATTCCTCAAGGTATCATCTCTGATCTTCCAATTGGCAATCTGACCAATGCCTACAATAATCAGCATATTTCGTATACTTCGGACGATTTGGTTGCACCTGATGCTTCGATTCTGGTAGTCGATGATGTACCTGTTAATATTAAGGTATTCTGTGGACTTTTGAAAGATACGATGCTTCAAATTGACACTGCTACAAGCGGACGTGAAGCCTTACGAAAAATTCGTTCCAACACCTACGATATTATTTTTCTTGATCACATGATGCCGGATTTGGATGGTATCGAAACCTTAAAGCTTATTAATGAAATGACCGAGAGTAAAAAGAAACATACTCCTGTTATTATGCTTACTGCAAATGCTATTTTAGGTGCAAAGGAAGAATATCTCCAAAAAGGTTTTGACGACTATTTGTCTAAACCAATCCAGAAGGACAGACTTATGAAACTTATCAGACAGTATCTGCCTGATGAACTAATTCTGACTCGTGAAAATCTTAAGGAACAGCAAGAGGATAAACCTATTATTGAACGAATTGATTTCCTAAATACGGAACTAGGTTTATCTTTCTATGATGGTGATGTCGATTTTTATCTGGAAATCGTAGAAGCGGTCCTCGAAGCAGACTATTCCAAAAAGATACAGAACTTCTTCGAAATGGAGGACTGGCATAACTATCAGATACTCGTACACTCCTTAAAAAGTTCTTCGAAGTCAATCGGTGCAGAGGTTCTGTCCTCAAAGGCACTAGCATTGGAAAATGCGGCAAAAACAAAAGACATTAACTTTATCCGCGATAACCATGAAGATTTAATGCAAACCTATCTGACTCTGTTAGATAACATTCGTAAGTTATTTGCAGATCCTAGTAACACAACACAGCAAGCTGAGAACGCATTTCATATTCTAGTTATTGATGATGATAAGATTAACTTAAAAACGGCTCGTAAAATCTTAGAAGAATTCTTCCAAGTGACCTGTTTAGAAAGCGGAAAAGATGCACTCGCTTACATGCAACACCATATACCTGATTTAATTCTTTTAGATATTCATATGCCTGAAATGGACGGCTTTGAAGTATTACAAAATATAAAAAGCAATCAGCAAACCAAGGATATTCCTGTTATCTTCCTTACTGCAGACAATGATTCTGAAACGGAACTGAACAGCTTTAAGGCTGGTGTTATGGACTTTATCCGCAAACCATTTATTCCTGATATTATGCTGGAGAGAATCAATCGTATTATTGAACTTGATCGTCTACAGCAATACTTACAAGATGAAGTAAAGAAAAATGAGATTAAAGTAGAAAAACTCTCCTTACAAGCAATGCTTACTTTATCTCAAACCATTGATGCTAAAGATAAATATACCAAAGGACACTCTAATCGTGTTGCCAAATACTCTAAAAAGCTTGCCATGAGGCTTGGTCTCTCCGAAGCAGAACAGGATACTGTCTACTTTATGGGATTACTACATGACATTGGCAAAATCGGTATACCGGATAACATTATAAATAAACCGCAGAAGCTTACAGATGAAGAATTTGCCATTATCAAAAAGCATCCGGAAATCGGTTATGATATTCTAAAAAACATTGCAGAAATTCCTAATATCGAAATTGGTGCAAGATGGCATCATGAACGTATGGATGGAAAGGGGTATCCTGACGGCCTCAAAGGAAATGAAATTCCTAAGTTAGTTCGCATTATCAGTGTTGCTGATGCCTATGATGCTATGACTTCAAAACGAAGCTACCGAGATATTCTTCCACAAGCTTATATTCGTAACGAATTGGAAAAAGGTAAGAACAAACAGTTTGATCCTGAAGTTGCCGAAGCTATGATTCAGTTAATCAATGAAGATACAGATTATCTGATGAATGAAAATTAATGTGTTTTTTTAAGCCGGAAATGCTTTCCGGCTTGTTTTTTTGTATGGTTACATAATATAATATATAATTATTCAGTGCCTTCATAATTACGTGGCATCGAAGATACTATGCAATAAGCCATATTAAATTGCTTCGCAATGAGATTTTTGCTTGCTCTATTTACATTTTTTCATGGCATCCACAGTAAATGCGTATGCCTACTGAATAGTTACTATAATATATACAATTCAAAAGGAGACTTCTAATGCAAAAAGAAAACGTAAAAAAAGAAAATTGGAAAGCCCTGCTTCCTATTGGCGTATTTTTAATTCTGTATCTGGGACTTGGTATTTTATTTGAATATGTCTTGAAAATTCCGATGGGCTTCTATAATATTCCTATCGTTGTTTCCTTCTTAGTTGCCTTATTGGTTGCTTTTATCCAAAACCCAAAGCTTAAATTTGATAACAAGTTGGAAATCATTGCAAAAGGTGTTGGCGACAAAAATATTATAACCATGGTACTTATCTTCATGGTTGCCGGTATCTTTGTCGGTGTTGTAGGAAGAAGCAGTGCAGAAAGCGTTGCCTATTTCTTACTCTCTATCATTCCACCACAATTTGCTGTTATTGTTTTATTCATTGTAAGCTGCTTTGTCTCTATAGCAATGGGAACTTCGGTTGGAACGATTACACTGATTACTCCGATTGCAATTGCTGTTTCCAATGCTTCTGGATTCAATCCTGCGTTATGTGTTGGTACGGTAATGGGTGGGGCCATGTTTGGAGATAACCTTTCCTTTATCTCTGATACTACGATTGCTGCTTGTAATGGTCAAGGCTGTGAAATGAAGGACAAATTCCGTACAAATCTTTGGATTGCATTGCCTGCTGCTATTGTTACTGCTATATTAATTGCTGTAATGACTTTAGGAACTGAGGTAAATGATTCTTTAAAGCTGGAATATAATCTCATTCAGGTTATTCCATATGTACTTGTTTTAATTGGCGGAATTATTGGTATTAACGTATTTGTAGTATTGTTAATCGGTATTACTTCTGGTTCCATTATCATGCTTGCTACAGGTGCTACTGAAGCAACTGCATTACTCTCTAACATGGGGTCTGGTGTCTCTGGTATGTACGAAACAATTATGGTTACTATCTTGGTATCCTCTATCTGTGCCCTGATTCGTGAATATGGTGGATTCTTTGCAATTTTGAACTTTATCAAGCGTGTATTCAAAAATGAAAAGGGCGGACAGCTTGGTATCGGACTTTTAGTAGGTGCTATGGATATTGCAACCGCTAATAACACCGTCGCTATTGTTATGGCAAACCCTATTGCAAAAGAAATCTCAGAAGAGTATGATATTACACCTCAGACAACAGCTTCCATCTTGGATACCTTCTCTTGTCTTTTCCAAGGAATTATCCCTTATGGTGCACAGATGTTAGTTGCTATCTCTGCTGCCGCTGAGCTTGGCTGTGAACTCTCTGCATTCCAGATTATGCCTAACTTATTCTATCCATTTATGCTGTTTATCAGTTGCATGATTACTATTTTCTTTGTATCTGGTAAAAAGACAAAATAACTATAAACTTAGCAAAGCAGGAAAGGTTTTTTCCTGCTTTTTTGTTATCATGTATATGTAACTACAACACACAAAAAAAGAGGTGAGCACATGGACAACCGAATCATTATCCAAAACAGTATCGACTATATTGAAAACAATCTTAAAACAGAAATTACAGCTGCCGAACTCGCTGACACGGCTGGTTTTTCCATTTTTCATTATTATAGATTGTTTCAGTCTGTAATCGGTGTTCCAGTTATGCAATATATTGTCTATCGAAAACTAATTCATGCCATATATGAAATTGCTTGCGGAGGCAAAATGACAGATGTCGCACTTACATACGGATTTGATACTTATGCCGGATTTTACAGAGCTTTTAAACGAGAATTTGGTTGTACTCCTTCTGCCTTTTTACAAGAACATCCCCCAAAGAAACCATATAAAATCAACTTGTTTCAGGAGGAACATATCATGATTACACATAAAAAAATAACAGAAATATTAACCTATTGGAATTTAGAACATGAAACAATTTCAGACATTTATTATGAAGGCAATGGAAACAAAAACGAAAATGCTTACTATGTTGGTAATGAATATGTCATTAAATTTACAACAAACATAGGTAAACTCAAAAACCACATGGAACTTTCCAAATCCATTGAACGTATCGGTCTCTGTACTGCTACACCAATTAAAACGGTAAATGCTGAAGAATATATTCGTGATGGAGAACTGTATTTCTATGTGACCAGACGTATTCTTGGCCATCAAATGTCATCTAAAGATATTTATGAAGGAGATTATCCGGAAAAATCAAGATTTGTGGGAGAAATAATAGGGCAACTGCACTTAGCCCTTAAGGATATTGATACCGCTGTTAACGAAGTTAATTTGTATGAATCCGTAGCGAACTGGGCTATTCCAATAGCACAGAAACTTCTCAACCTTTCGGATAAGGAATGTAATGATTATATTCACACTTTCGGTGACATCTATGATAAACTTCCAAAGCAAATCATTCACCGTGATCCGAATCCAGGAAATATTATTTGTAATAAGAATTCCTGGGGTTTTATCGACTTCGAACTATCCGAATGTAACCTCAGAATTTTTGATCCTTGTTACGCTGCTACTGCTGTTCTGTCCGAAAGTTTCACAAACAGTGATGCTTCCAAACTTGATAAATGGCTTCAAATCTATCATAACATTATTCATGGCTACGACAGTGTAGTCGGTTTAACAAATGAGGAACGCGTTGCTATTCCTTATGTCTTACTCGCTAATCAGTTTACCTGTATTGCATGGTTCTCTACTATGGACAAATATAAAGACATTTTTGAATCCAATGTAAACATGGCTAAATGGCTGATGCAAGTATGGGAAAAATTGCAAATAAGCTAGGTTGAAAACAACCTAGCTTATTCTTTCTCCTTGATTTTATATGCGTTTTCCGTTTTTTAGTAGTACTTTCAAAAAATGTTTATTTCTATAACAAAATGTCGAAAATCCCATATCAGAATTTTCGACATTTCTCCTATATCTTTCCATATTTCCGCCTTTCTGCAACTTTTCCACCATCCTGCTATTTTCTTCGCGCCCCCACCCACTTGTTCTCGCCTTATATTCTTCTATAAGCTAAATCAGTGACCGAATTCGTACTTCGAAACCTAAAACAAGAGGTTCTTTACATAATATATATCGGATTAAAGTCTCCATTTATTAACACCTAAATTCAAGTTTAGTGGAGTAACATGTGCCGGCTGGGGCGGCACTTAACATATACTACGCTGTGAAATGAAGTTATATTTTGTTTTGGACATATACAAGGAAAAGTATTATAAAATGTCCAATAATCTGCTCTTTTTAAT
>JAFSCH010000162.1 GCA_017436865.1 Lachnospiraceae bacterium | reverse complement strand
TATAAAAAATTATATTTTAATCTATCTCGTTAATTCATATAATTTTCTATACTTATCCGTTAAATATTCAATGTAGTAATCTGGATTGAATTCTTCACCAGTAGTATCTTTAAGAATCTGCTGGGTTTTCTTTGCCGCACCATACTGATGAATATTTTCTCTCAAGAACTCTCGAATAGGCGTAAGATTTCCTTCACTTAAGTATTTCTTTATAGGCATCTGGCTTTCCATATAGTGGAAAAGTTGAGCTGCAATCGCACTTCCAAGTGCATAGGAAGGGAAATAACCAAACATACCACCAGACCAGTGCATATCCTGTAAGATACCCTCGGCATCATTTTCTGGTCTCACTCCTAGGTATTCTTCATATTTCTGATTCCAGATAGTTGGTAAATCATTTACATTTACATCACCATTAAAAATCATTTTTTCAATTTCATAACGAATCATTACGTGAAAACTGTACGTAAGTTCATCAGCGGCCGTACGAATCAAACTTGGAGCCGCATAGTTAATAGCTCTATAGAACTCGTCTACAGTTACCCCGTTGAGCTGTTCAGGGAAAAATTCTTTTACTTTATCAAATACTGGAAGCCAGAATTCATAGCTTCTACCAAGACAGTTTTCATAAAAACGCGACTGTGACTCATGCATACCCATAGAAGAACCACCGCCAATTGGAGTAAGCGTAATCTCATCACTTACACCAAGTTCATATAATCCATGACCACCCTCATGAATTACTGAAAAAATCGCATCTTCCAATTTATCTTCATAATAATGATTCGTAATACGCACATCATGATTATGAAGGTTTGTTGTAAATGGATGTGCACTTTCTGCCATCACACCGCGATTAAAATCAAAACCGATGTATTCTGCCATAAATCTGCTTAATTTCTTCTGTGTTTCAATGTCATATGTCTTACGCAGACACTCAATTGAAATCAGATCTGGTTTCTTACGAATCTCATGTACAACTGGCACCAATGCTTCACGAAGTTTTCCAAAGAAATCATCTAAAATTTCCATTGTAAATCCTTCTTCAAACTGATCTAAAAGTACATCATATAACTTCTGTCCTTCTTTTTGTTTGTATCCAGCAAACTTCTTATTATAAGCAATAATTTCTTCCAATACCGGTGCATATAATGCATAGTTATTTGTTTCTTTTGCTTCTTCCCATACTGGAGCAGCTTTTGCCAGCAACATCTGGTAGGCCTGGTATTCCTCTGGTGGAATAAGTTCCAAATCTTCAAAACTCTTCTTTAGTTCTTTGACAATTGCCTTTTCATTAAAAGATAATTGCGCTTGCTCTTTCTCTGTTGATAGCTCTGCCAATAATCCTTTTACCTCTGGATTAATCAAAGATGCATATGCATCTCCTGACAAAATACCAATTGATTGTGCTGTAAAAGAAACCGCCTCCTTTGGAGCCAATGTGCTGCTATCAAAATTTAGCAATGTAAGTGCCGTTTGATACGCACGGCTTTTATCTAAATGTGGTTGTAGTTTTCTAAATGTTTCACTCATATTAATAAGTCTCCCTTTATGCATTTAAATTCGTTAATAATTTTACGATAGTTATATCTAAATGTTCCATCAAATCAACCAATGCTCCACCCTCTAATCGTACAATCGGACGACTAAGCATTTTTCTATTATTTTTGACAACAAGACCCTTTTGTCCTGTTGACAACTCTACCTGTACGCCCAAAGGATATGGTGCAATATAGTCCATAAAAATGGTTACTAATTCTTTATCAAACATTCTTTCTGCATTGCCCATAAGATACTCCAAAGCATCCGCTGGATTCATCGCATCTTTATATACACGCTTTGTTGTAAGTGCATCATATACATCCGCAATATGAATAATTTTTGCAAACAAATGAATATGCTCTGAAGTCAAATTTCTAGGATATCCGCTTCCATCTTCATTTTCATGATGAGAAAGAATCGCATTTCTGGTAACAGAAGATACATCATAATTGTCTTTTAACATATTGTAACCATACTGAGGATGCTTTTTCACCTCTGCAAACTCCTCTTCTGTCAATTTACCAGGTTTGTTCAATATCTCAATTGGAACACAAGTCTTCCCAATATCATGAAGAAGTGCTGCCTGAGATAATCTACGCAATTCATCATCTCGAAGACCACATGCAACTCCTAAAATAACAGATAATATATCAACATTTACACTATGTGTATAAGTATAGTTATCATATGAAGATAAATTGATTGTCTCTACAATCATAGATTCACTCTCACGAATTTCCTCAACGATATTATTTGCAATGTAAATACAATCATCAATATTAAGACGCTTCAAACTTTTAATCGCTTTTAAACGTGTCTGTTCTGAAACAGTCGGTGTGTGTTCGCAGATTTCATCATCTTCAAATACATACAGCCCCATAATATCTAACTGCTGAATACGGTTAATATAATTCTGAGTTAATTTTCTATTTGCTTTCAATAATATCTTTTCATTGTTATCATACAGGGTATATACCAATACCATACCTTTTTCTAAATGTTCAGCTTTAACGTATCTCATAGTTACCCCCACTATAGATTACTATTGTTCCCACAAATATTAGAATAACAAAAAAGCCTTGATAAATCAAGGCTTTAAGGAGCAGGGGCGGTAGGAATCGAACCCACCTCTGGAGTTTTGGAGACTCTTATTCTACCGATGAACTACGCCCCTATATCTACATTTTTTAAGCAACAAATGTATTATAACTGATAAATAAAAAAGACGCAACACTTAATTACGCCTTTTATGAAGGTTTTGTACCTTCAAAACTTCATACAGATTGCAAATCAAAGTGATTTAACAAGGAAGTTCGGTTCACTTCCTATCAGCGAAAATGGTCATCTCGAATTCGCTTCCATTTTCTCCGCTTTTGGTCAAGCCCTCGACCTATTAGTAACAGTCAGCTCCATGTATTACTACACTTCCACCTCTGCCCTATCTACCTTGTAGTCTTCAAGGGGTCTTACTTCCCGAAGGAAGGGATATCTCATCTTGAGGGGGGCTTCACGCTTAGATGCCTTCAGCGTTTATCCCGTCCGAACTTGGCTACTCTGCCATGCCGTTGGTCGACAACAGATACACCAGTGGTTCG
>JAFSCH010000161.1 GCA_017436865.1 Lachnospiraceae bacterium | reverse complement strand
TGTAATACTCATGCATACCTACAACCATCTGATTGTAAGCAATAATGGCATTGTGCTGTGATTGCTCCAATGAATGTGACCTACAGGCTTCTGCAATGGCTTTTTTCAATTTCTTCTGTTGACTGGTAATGGCTTTATCTGTCATATGAGACTTTATTACCCACTTTCCACTCTTACGAATAAGCTTGAATTTTATTCCTAAAAACTCACTGTATCCTGTTTTAAGATTTGTTATCTTAGATTTCTCCTTGGATGTCTCCAGTTTAAGTCTGTCCATTAGCCATTCTTCAACAGCATATTTTAATTTGACCGCTTCTCCATACGTTTTGCAGAATATCTTAAAATCATCAGCATAACGGATGATATGACATTCTTTTAACTTAGACTGCCTTAGCTTTTTATAGAGATTTCCTTTGTTAAGCGTACCATTTTTATTAGGGTAGGTATCACTTGGTAAAGCATGATGTACTGGCATTTCTTCCCATTGACTGGCAACCCACCAATCTAATTCATTAAGAACAATATTAGCCAGTAACGGACTAAGCACTCCGCCTTGTGGCGTTCCTTTATCAGGTACAAAACGTTCTCTTTTATCTTCTATAGGTGCTTTTAGCATTTTCCCAATGAGACATAAAAGATTTTTGTCCTGTATTCCTAAAGTCCATATCTGCTTTAATAGTTTTGCATGATTGACATTATCAAAGAAACCTTTGATGTCCACATCAACGACAAAATGAAAACCATCTCTTTGTGCATATTTATAGCACATAGCCACAGCATTTTTTGTATTTCGATTTGGTCTGAAACCGTAACTTTTATCATAAAACTTTGCTTCACATATCGGTTCTAATATCTGCAAAACACTTTGCTGAACTATTCTATCTATCACTGTAGGTATTCCCAATGGTCTTTTCTTTCCGTTTGGTTTTGGGATATATACTCGTCTTACTGCTTTAGGCTGGTAGTTAAGTATTTTCCCTTTTACCTTAGCTATCAATTCCATTTCTGAAATACCACTCAGATTCTCAAATGTCATTCCATCCACACCTGGTGTATTGCTTCCATCATTACCCTTGAGGTTACGATAAGCCATTTTAATATTGGCATCAGAACATATAATACTGATTAAATCTGTAAATACTCTTCCTTTTGCACTTTCCGCATAAAGCCTGTCCTGTACTCCAATCATGTCGTAGTACTCGGCATTACGGATACTGTTTTTCTTTAACAAGTCCTTTCTTTGCATAGTCAACATCACCTCACTCTCGTAAGCCTTTGTTTCTTTTAGTCATACTCGAACCTATGAATGCTAACTACATTATTTTATAAACTCTTTTTATTGGTTAGCTTCATACACTAACCATCCCACTAGAGGCTGTTGCTCCATTTCCATTACAGAAACTTCAACGCTCGTGCCTCCGCTCTCACAACGATAAAGGTAAGTTATACAAAAATGCTTTCCTTACCAACAGGTCATTGTGTGTGTAACCACTATCTGTTCGTTGCTTTCGACGTTCCAATATGGTGCAATATACTGTACTTAGGTGCCTCCTTTGAGCCTGCTAATTTATACTGCCTGTAACAGTATCCCGATTTTCACTTCCACGCCCTTACTCATCGGTAATTAACGCCAAACCGTTGGCATACGCCTTTCGACGTATTCGAATTTTAGACCCTTTAAATCGTCAGTTCGTCCCCACTTCTGTGGATACTCACCTTATACAGCTTCACTACATAATAACCAACAGCCTGTACCTCTACAGACGTTTCCTCAGCTCATACATTATTACAATACTTCTTCCACAGGTGGGCTCTAGCCACTTTTAAACCAATGTTTTCAATATTTCCTAATGTAACTCTCTGTTAGGATTGGCTTTTTGCTCTTCAGCCTAGCTATTACCACACTTTCGCATTACACCGCTACTCATGCAGAGGGCAGTTTGCGTGTGTCCCTTTGTGGCGTTACCCACTCATTTGAACAACACCATATCAGTTGTATCCGCAGTTTTGTCTTACGACGGGCACTGCTGACCCCGTTGCCTATTAAGCAACGGAACGTCTCGCCCGGTGGAACTCATCACAGTAATAACGGGTAGCAATCTTTCGCTCCCTGTTCTGTGATACCCTGTTCCATACCGCATCCTGTACGATCAACATACCAAGTTCTTTTAACTGATTACCCAAATCCCTAATGTCAAAGCACATAATACGGTTTCTGCTGTCCACATTGGTACGGTGGTTAAAATAATTCTGCGAACCATGCACATACAGTACAAGCGAGTTAGCAATACGCTCTGCTTTCTTATTTTTGTGTGCTAATAGTGCATTATATAAATCTTCCAAAATCGGCATATTCTCCGGCACTGGATTTTCAAAATAAGCATCATAAATATGACGGATACACTCGTCAATGATACCTTTCTCGTCATTCTCCAGACCGTCCTTTCCTCCGGCAATCAAGTCACACAACGTAATGATAAAATCACTCTTTAATTTCAGTGCTTCTTTATCCCCTTTGTGGCTAAGCTGAATATCCATCGGATTCAGATAATCTTGGGAATTGGTTGCAAGCCTTACCACCTGCCCATGCAACGCACCCACAAGTGCAAAATATTCTCCTTCCGGGTCACAGATAATCACATCATCCCTTGTCATAAGGAAACAGGATAAAATTTCTCGTTTTGCACTAAATGACTTACCACTACCGGGTGTACCTAAAATCACTCCGTTTGGTGTTCTAAGACGCTTCCTGTCTGCCATAATCATGTTGTTGGAAAGAGCATTTAAACCATAATAAATAGCCGGTGTCGGCATAAATAATTCCTGTGTACAGAACGGAACCAGAATAGCTGTACTCTTTGTGGTAAGCACTCGTTCAATTCCCGTATCATTGCATCCAATCGGTGCAGAAGCCATAAGTCCCTGTTCCTGTAAATACTGCAAGCAACGCAAGTTACAGTTTGCCTGCTGAATAATACCGGACACCCTCTGTGTGATATTTTCCAGTTCTCTTTTACTTCTGCCGTAACAGGTAATTAAGAAAGTCATCTTGATAATCTTCTGGTTGCTGGTGTTCAAATCATCCAAAAGCTCAAGGGTATCTTTCTCATAAGTAACAATGTCCGTAGGTAAAATATCCATATCATACCCGCTTCGAACTGCTTTTTTCTGTTCCTCAATCTTCATTTTCTGAATATTGGTAAGAGCAGCCTTTAACATCTTGATTGCCTTAACCGGGTCCATTGTCTGCATATGCATGGTAATGGTTAAGTTATCATCAATATCAAGGAGCTTTTTAAGCAGCTCATCATTGAAACGTGGTGCAATAATATCTAAGTAATGCACACTTCCATACATCTTTCCTGCCTTAAATCGGCTTGGATAACGGAAATCAAATCCCGGTGGTGCAATATAATCTTTCACACTCTTTCCGGACTCCGACATTTCCTTAAAAGAAAAACGGAAAGGCTCCATTGTATCCTGATTGAAATATTCATGCAAAATACGCAGACGTTCCTTTCCGTCAATGCTTTTGGCTTGTGTACCAATATTTAAGAAGTTCTTGATCACATCCGCTTCAATACTTGAGAGCTTCGCCTTTGCTTCTTTATATCCCTTACACTCTGTGCCAAAAATAAGATATTTTGATTTTATAATTCCATTGTTGCCCTTTGCAGCCTGTTTCTTCAACATTTCCGTATATTCCTCACGAATATCGTCAAATTCATCTCCCTGCAAAGGAATATCAAACTGGTCTATCAATGTCTGTTCATTTACCTGTCGATTAAACAGGAACAATTCAAACTTGATAGACGGGTCAAAATAGTTAATGAGTTCGCTGTACTCTTCCAGAATTTCTCCTTGATCCTCTATCTCCAAAAGGTCATAATTTATATCATAAAATTCCACCATTTTCGTATAGAAATCAGAAGTTACCTGACAGATACCATCACGGAACATCTTTTTGAAAGTAATAGTATTCTGTGCAGTAGTAGGCTTTTCTGCTTTCCTGTCATTTCCTGCAAGAGTACGTTTCAGCTCCTTGAGCCTTTTCTTTTCTGAAAAATTTAAGCCTGATTGCTGCTTTGCAGTGTTCTTATGCTTAGTCTGCACTTTTGCCTGTGGCTTTTTCTTCAAGATAACGCACCTCCTTCTTCATACGCTCTTTTTCTTCTAACTGTCTGTAAAGATTTTCTGATTTATAGGGACGTATTCCCGGTGTTAAAAATTTCTGCCTTATCATAAAATACAAAAGTTTCTCTGCCAGGAAACCATCCTTTTCATACATCGCCAAAAAGAAAAACGGCATCATAATTGCCACCATGATAAGTGCCGATACCTGTGTTCCTAACACACCCTTTGTAAAAAGGTAAAATGGAACACCAACTGCACCTGCACCACCAAAGCAGATAAGCTGACGTTTCGTTAAGTTCATTGCCACCTTTGTTTTGATACCACTCAAATTCTTTGGCACTGCTACGGATATTGCCATATACTCTGCAACCGGAAGGTGTAACAACTCCGGCTGCTACCTCCTTTCTAGTGTGCATTAAAAATTGATTTACTAAGAGAACCTGTTTTAAACAAGCTGAAACACAGGACAACAGTATATGCTGCCACCGACCATAATGCTGTATGAAGATTGCTTGCTACTGCAACACTTGATACCAGCACTGCATAAATCGCAACACATACCATAATGAAAAATCCCTGAAAAGCTAACGCACAAAGTCCCTTAATATAATTGTTTCCGATACTGCCCCATTCCCTGTTGCTAAGTGTTGCAAACGGAACCGGAGCTACTGAAATATAAAGGTATATTTCAATCATTCGCCCATAAAGCATGACGGTGATTAACAGCGAAATGATTTTCATACACAAGCTGACAATCATGGTTTCAATTCCAAGTCCTATCAGTTCGCCTATTTCCATCGTGGAGATCTGATTATTAAACATGGTCTGCAAAGTGCTTGATACATCCAGACTGGTTGAGCCTGTAATAACACCTGCCGCACTCGTGACTATATGATTTCCCACATCGAAAATTGCCATAGTAATGTCAAAGGTATAGCTTACAATCAATACTGCTATACACGCTTTGATGAGGTAGCGAAAGAAAAATTCGCTACCCATCTCATGCATATTGTTTTTGTCCATTACCATAGTTATCAGCTCATAGCAGAGAATCGCACTAATAATCATCCCCGCTATTGGCACCATGACGCTATCTGACAGATTTTGTATCATGGAAAAGACACCGGAATTCCAACCGCTTGGTGTCTGACCAACCTCACTTGCGATTGTTCCCACTTTCGTATTTACATCCGTGAACATCGTTTCAAGGTTATCCAATATCCAGCCTTGCAGTATTTCCTTTATAAATTCAGTTATCTTATCAATGATTGAACCCATAAATTATGAGAATAATGTGGTAAGCTGTGGAATCACCGTCTGAGCCACAATTACAATACCACCGCCAGCCATAAGCTGCTTAATACCCTGTGACTTTGCACCCGGATTATCATTACCATAACCTTCTAAAAGGTTGATAACACCCCATACTGCCACACCTGCACCGATTGCTGTTACTACTGTCTTTAATCCTGTTACTGCTGTTGTAAAAAATGACATAATTCTAATTCCTCTTTCTTTCTCTAAAATTTTGTGTTGTTACAAATAAGAAAGAGTTTTGATATGTATTTATCCGTCCCCATGTTATAATGAGGACAGGGCAATTCTTTGAAGAACCCTGCGGACATCCGATACTTTCAGTTTGGCGATTGGCGGTATCGGGTGTTTCTTTATTCTTCCAAAGACACATTACAAAACTCCTTTTTCTTTTGGACACAATGTCCAAAGGTTAATAGTTCCATATTCAGTTGTCATTTCTGTACTTCTGGACACTCTGTACAAAAGTTACTATTCCATTGTGTTTCCTTCAACTTCTCCGCAATCAAAGGCATCATCTACCTCTGTATTTGCTGTGATTTTTATGCGATGCAGATGCTTCACATAATCCTCAATATCAAAGGTATTTTTCGGGTCAAAATCGGAAAGCTCTTTGTATCTCTTGTGCTTCGTTATATCAAATTTATCTGAGAAAAATGGTCTTACACCTCTAAGCTGCATGATACATTTACCACCATCCATGACCGCTATCTCATCCTGACTCATAAGCTCTTTTCCTGTCTTTTGATAATTCAAACCGTAGGACTGGCTTGTCCCTCTTGTATCCGAGGTATTATAAAGGTCAATCGTTTCTTTACCCAATACTTCCGCCAACTCTTTTAAAGTGGTCTTTTCTTTTCCTCCGAGGAATAACGTGGTGTCACAATTCCCTTCAATCGTATCAGCGTTGTCCTTATAAATTGCTTTAAGCTGGGATTTCGACTGCAAAATAATAGAAGCTGATATTTCACGGCTACGAATTGTAGCAATCAACTTCTCAAATTGTGGAATCTGTCCAATATTACTGAACTCATCCAACAGGCATCTCACATGAACCGGGAGCCTGCCATTATAGACATCATCTGCTTTATCGCAGAGTAAATTGAATAACTGCGAATACATGATAGATACCACGAAATTAAATGTGGCATCCGTATCGGAAATAATAACGAATAATGCTGTCTTTTGTTCTCCGAGAGTATCAAGTTCCAGCTCATCATATTCCATTAGTTCACGCAGCTCTTTTATATCAAATGGTGCTAATCTTGCACCACAGCTAATTAAAATACTCTTAGCTGTTTTCCCCGCAGCAAGTTTATACTTTTTGTACTGCCTTACTGCAAAATGATTTGGGTCTTTTGTTTCCAACTCTTCAAATAATAAATCCACAGCATTTTTAAAATTCTCATCATCCTCTCTGGCTTCACTGGCGTCAATCATATCAATCAGCATTGCGAAGTTCTGCTCCTCCTCCGGTGCTTCATACCAGATGTATGCAATGAGTGCCGTATAATAGAGTTTTTCTGCCTTGACCCAGAAGTCCTCACCGGATTGCTGTCCCTCTCCTTTGGTGTTGACTATAATCGTGTTTACGAGTTTCAAAATATCCTTTTCACTCCGAATGTATGCGAAAGGATTATAGTGCATGGATTTTGCAAAGTTTATGGTATTCAAAACTTTTATTTTGTATTTGCCTTTCTTTAACATTTTTCCGCACTCAACAAGCACGGTTCCTTTTGGGTCTGTTACCACATAGGATGAGTGCATCTGCATCAGGTTCGGCTTCACAAAAAATCTTGTTTTACCGGAGCCGGAACCACCGATTACAAGAATATTTTTATTTCTTGCATACTTTGGCTCTTTTGGTCTGCCGGACATCATCAGCCGTTCTGTCTGTGTCAAAAGCACGTTATTTTCAAACACAGAATCCATATATGGCTCAATGTCTTTGGCATTGCCCCACCTTGCAGAACCATACTCTACTCCCTGCCGGAACTTCTTTGCATTTTTTGCTTTGTAATAAACCACAAGCCTTAATGCAATACCACATCCCACACCAATCAATAAATCTCTTGGGTGGAAACTTGGTAAAGGATTGGCAAACAACTTATCAAAACGGTTCATGACTGCCATCATCTTGTCAGAAGCATTGCTTCCTTCCGCAACTCTCCACAGCCATGCAACCTTATCACAGAAATATCCCACTAATATATACGGTAAATTTAATAGTAACAGCTTCTTGGTATCCACACCTTCCGCTTTTGCTTTCAAATTATCCGGGATTGCTTTTAAGTCTTTGGTTATGCCCTCAATGATGTTACTCAAAGGCTCTGTCCCCTGTCCTTATTTTTCTCCCGGCTCCGTTCTCTGTTCTTATCCTGTGATACTGCGTCCTTAAAGCGTTTTAATTTCTCCCTCACGGAAGTTCTGCCTTTTCGTTTTTCATTACCATAAACAAATTCTTTGAATGCCTGTGCTACCACATCGGCATCCCTGCCCTTGAAAAATACCACATACTTGGGCGGTTCTGTTGTCTTGTCCTTCTTGACAGCAAAATCAACGTTATATTTACGAGCTACCCGCTCAAAGGATTTGATATTGCCATCCGTCACTTCAATAGACGAAACTCCCGCCCCTTCACCTACCAGCTTCTTTACTGACACCTTACCATGCATTTTCTGTGCCTTCTGCTTGCGATGATTTAAATACATCCGCATTGCAGCTTTTAAGATGTTGGCATCCAATTTAGCGGTCTTAATTACAAGAGCGATTGTCTTTTGGGTTACTTCCTCTTGCATAAGTACCTCCTGTTTCGTTGTTACCTGCGTGTATGATCCACTATGGTGGAACATACAGCCGATGTAATAAATACTTCATAATTCTCCTTTCCACTTCTGGACATTGTGTCCAAAAGCATTAAAAAAGGGCAGCTACAAATCTCTCGACTTATAACTGCCCTGACGCTGTAATTTTAATCAACAAAAATGATTTATGAATTCTTCTTCACTTACAACCTTGGTTTTTATTCCGTAAACATCATAAAGAAACTGAGTCTTCTCACGAGTATGTCCATCCTCCGATACAAAATAGCAAGCTTCCGATGCATAGTATGCATGGTTACCATCTCTTACTATATTATCAAGGGTATTTTTATTTTTTTTCAATTTATCATGAAATTTAGGATGTAAATCTAATAACTCATATCCATTGGTTAAAAGAAGTTCTAAACAAACTTCTTTATGATACATCGAAAACCAATTCTCAGCAATAGATTTCCATTTCTTTTGTAATTCAGGAACATCATATGACATTGATTCCAGAAAAGACTCCATATGTAACAATAAAAAATCTAAATAATCTCGATCTTTCAGACTATTCTGTTGTTCCCTTGCATCTTCTTTGTTTATTTCAAATTGTTCCATATACGCCCTAAACTTTCGGTATTTATCGGCATTCACAAACATTTCATTATATAGTTCTTCAAGAAATTCACTCATAGAAAAGGGATTGTAAATTCCATTACTTCTCTCAAGCATTTCATATAATGGATAATCTTTATTTATTTTACTCATATCAACCCTAAATGTAGCTTCTGGGTTCAAAAAATATTGAGAATTAAATCCTCTTCTGTTTTTTTCTTCCTTTATTTCTTCATCAAAAAAATCCATTATTGGTTTTTTAATCATTACAAATTTATTTAATTCATCACATCTAGCAAGACAAAAAGAATTTGTTATGCTCTCAAAAAAGGCAAAATCTGCTTTTACTTCTTCTCTGTATTTCTCATTATAATGGTTTGCTCTGTCCTTAATATGACCATGGCTATATGGGAATTTATATTTTTTTCTCAAAGAATAGATTATTCTTTTCATTTCTTCGTCTAATTCTTTTTTGTCATTTCTTGGATTAATCATGTTCTTAACTACATTCCAATCAAGATAAATATATTTATCTTGACATAATTCATCAATTCTCATATTTATTATTCCCCCTGTATTATTGGTCTGTCAATTTTGTATTTTTCCAGCTTACATATATTTGACAATATACACTGAACTAATACATTCCATCTTTATTTCCAATATAAGTCAGCATGTTCAACTAAAACAATTTCATTCCCGACACTTATTTCGTAATAATTATCTGATACAGTAATATATTCTACTTTCGTATGTAATCCATTTATCTCCTTCCACATTGCCTCCAAATCAATTTGATTTTCAGACACATATTTATGAATAAAATAAATTAGCATATACTCTGAAACCATATGTCTCTCACCAATATGCATTTGATTTCTTTTATCAACAGCTAAGTAATATATTTCCGGAGTTGGTAACCCCTTTTGATAGTTCTTGTCGTTGCTAAATAGGAAATCAATATTTTCCTGCTTTTGTAAGAACCTTTTATGCTTATCAATTTGCTTCGTATATATCGAATTAAGTGTCTGAAATATTTTCCCGTATATCTTATCTATTTCATCTTTATAATGCTTATCTATCCACTTTGCCTCTATTATTAATACTTTGTTATGAGTAAAATCATAAATCGCATAATCAATATCACTATTTAATTCATTTCCCAGCTCATCCTTAAAAAAATACGGAACTGTTTTTGCCACTGCAACATTCGTTACACCGAGCAGAGCCTTTTCTATTCTTTCCTCGGTTACTGCAGATATTGTTTTTTCTCGATTACTTATGATAATATTCTTCAAATAATGACCATTGATAATGGTAAATTGCCAGTCATTGACTAGTATCAAAGACGGAATAGTCACCAAACTCTCCTCTACCTCAAATAATGGAAATTCTAACAAATTCATTTTTCCATCATTTATCAAATAATTAACAACATTGACTACCTTGTGCTCTGGTAATCTACTAATTTTTACTATATCATCAATGCAACCTTTTTTATCAAAGTACATAATACATTCTTTTCCTATTTCAAAAAAATCTTCTTCAAAATCCATATCAATTCTGATTGCTATAGATTTCAACATTGCATGATAATAAAAATAAGCAATAACTTTTGCTAAATGGTTGGGACTATCGAAAACATTACTTCTTACCCTTGCCTCCCACTTATTTAGATCCTTTTCAATAATTTCGATGCAACAATTATATAGCTCCATATCTGGATATTTACTCAATTCTTCATACTTTTTTTGTTCCAATACAATTTTATTCCAAAATCTGACATGTAAATCAAATGTTTGTTCTTGTTCTGCGTTTTTTCTATCATCTTCCCCATAAAAATAAAAATCTTCTTCCCTATAATAATCAGATACTAAAGATGTTGTAAGTTTATATTTATGCTCTCCTTCTTGCACTAAACGTGGCTTTGAAAATGGATTTATATCATTTATTTCTCTCGAAAATCTAAAATTCTGATATAATGGAATCAATTCACTTTCATATGCTTTTAGATATTTCTTAAATCCAGGTGTATTAAACTTTTTGATAAAAATACTTTTCTCATTCTCTTTAGCTTTCGCATATACAAATGACGCCACACACCTTCTTAATAAGTTTTCATTGTTTTCTGGTGCTTCTTTTATTGCACCTAATTCAACTGCTGCAAGTGGATACAGCAAATAATTATTCACATTATGTGAATCCAACCATTCTTTCATTTTCAAGTTCGTATCATCATCAATAATTTTATGTAATCCACCCAATATCTCATATTCGTTCATCTATCATACCTCACATATTTTATACAACTTTCAATTACCTAATATATATAGTTATTCCCATAGCAATAATCTTATCAATATCAAATTGTATATCATCAAACAACAATGCCTGGAACAAAACATCCCTCACATTCTCCAACTTTACCATTCCATATTCCTTTTCTGTAAAGCCAGAAATCTGCAAATCCCTACTTACAGCTTCTTTCCTTGCCACCAAACAATGCGTATATAAAGCCATAATATACTTATCCGACATAACAAAAGCATATGTTTCATTTCCCTGATATGTATATCGGCACTTCTCCAGATTTTCTTGCGGTATATCAAAATAACATCTTACTGTTTCCAAATACACATCTCCATTATACTCCAGCTTTAGCTTCTTTGCATACCTTCTGATTGTTGCAAAGATATTATTTCTCTCTATCGCAGTCTTAGTCCGCTTAAATACAGGCTTCTTTCCCTTCAAATCCATATAAACATTATTGATAACAGTCTTTCCGGCATACTGACTAAAATCCCCTATTCTGAGCAGATACGATAACACTTCCAACAACTTCTCTTTTGACGTTATCTCCTGATATGAATATTCTCCAAATTCGATATGGTCTAATTTTAAAGGACTACTTCCCTTTGCAATTTCCCGTTCCATTACTCTGTTGACTTCTCGCATTGATTCCATTTGTATCTTCCTCCCGCACCTTCACTTCTGGACACAATGTCCAAAAGAAATAAAAAAGACAGCTACAAGTTCTCAACTCATAACTGCCCTAACGCTGTTCTTTCACTATTCTATTTCTGCCATTTTTGCAAATTCAGCTTTCTTATCCAGAAGCTCTTTTTGCTTCTCCTTTGGCAAACACTTAAATATATCCTCATAACCCATTTCAGCCATTGGTGTTCCTTTTGCCAACATAAGAAGCTGTGTATAAAACCATTCTTCCCACAAGTCCTCAAACATACTCCGGCTATCGGTAAAGGTTATTACATCATCAAAACCTTGCGGTGGTTTATAATACTGCAATTTCACATAACCGTATCTTCCCACATCCATAACTACTATATTTTCAATTTCATACAGTTCTGCAAAGGCATCTGCTACCTTTTGGCATTTACCCTTTTCTTCTTCCGTAATGTATATTTCTTTCACAGTAAACAATCCTCCTGTTTCCAAACCTCACTACCTGTATCTGTAATCTTTAAAATCATATCATTCTTATCTTCATTTCTTGCATATTCTATGGTGCGTACACGCACCATATTATTATAAGTTTCTTACCCTTAAAATACAAGATAGGAAAGGAGCTGCCTGTATGATTAAATATGATCCCCTTTGGCTTACGCTCAAAGCGAAAAATATCAGTCAGTACCAACTCATTAAAGATTATGGTATTGATAAAGCACAACTTCAGCGACTCCGGCAAAATATGGTGGTTAAAACCATTATTCTGAACAGATTATGTCAGATACTTGACTGCCGGATTGAAGATATTATGGAATATGTTCCAGATGACAAGTAGAGGTATTGTTATGACTAAACAACATGACAATGCCTTTTTTGTTGCTCTTTTCCTTTACACTTTTGGACATCGTGTCCAGAAGTGCCCTGCTAATATTTTTATTATTTCTCCAAAAATGCCAATCATTCTAACAATAACAATGATACCACCAATCAGACCTCCGATAATACAATTCAATGCCAACACTCCCATACTTCCGGCAATACCAAAATTCTTCGGTATCAAAAACATACACATTTTCCGAATACCATACGGACAGCCAACCATTATCCAATAAAGGAAATAATCAAATCTCTCTGCTTTATCACATACCGGATAACAGACAATCATCCAAACTACCAATACTGCAACCGGAATTATTATATCAGTCACTATCTTCTTCATTCCATCCTCCTCCGTACATATCATGCTGTACTTCCTGTTGATAAAAATGATTGATTGTAGCAGGAGCATTATACAGCGTAGTTATCATGTACGCCCTTATGTTGGTTATTTTCGTATTGGTTTCTTTCATTCGCCATCTGACATAATCCACATGGGATGAATTTAATTTCAGGAACCGAGATTTTACCAACTCATACGGATAATCTTCTTTCCCAATACGAATTGTCCTGCGTGGTACACATACCACATCACAAATGATGTCATAAATTTCCTCAAATAATTCCTTTTCTCCAACACCATCATATTTCATGTGATAGTCATATTCAATGTTTTCACGAATGAGTTTCATATATGCATTTACATCATCCATCATATCATTCGCATCAGATTTTTTCACCGGAGTAACATCTGTATTTTCTTCCCCGGCAGATACATCCTCAGATTGATAGATAAGATTGGTCTTACTCATATTGTTATTACTCATATTAGTCTGGTTATAGTTAGTATAATTAGGGGCAAAATCATTTACTTCTTGAAGTTCAACTTCTTTACCTCCGGAAGTTAAATTTCTTTGCTTCTTAAAGTCAAATTCTTTTACCTCTTGAAGTTCAGTTTCTTTACTTCCAGAAGTTAAATTTTTTTGCTTCTTGAAGTTAAAATCTTTTACTTCTGTGGAAACATCAGCATTTGAAGGCTCTTTTTCTGTATTTTCTTCCGGAATAGAAGCAAAATTTTTCACATAAATAATATCTGGTTTCCCAAGTCCTCTTCTCTTTTTCTCGATTAGTCCAATTCCATTATCAGAATCCAATTCACGCATTATTTTTGTACAGGTAGGCTTGGAACATCCCAAATCCTCCATAATGCTGTCCACCGTATAAATTATGTATGCCCTGTTTTCATCATCCAACCATCCGTTTTTCATGGACAACGACATTCTATCGAGCATCAATCCATACAGGAGCTTGGCATCACTGCTAAGCCCCCGAAATCTTGTATCCTTAATCAAAAGTCTTGGAACACGGTAAAAAGAGAATTGTTCCGCTTCAATTCCATAGTAATAATCAAACTTTAGTGTATCACCCACTTTACCGTGCCTCCTTTACTGCTTATTCTGCCATTCTTCCAATAGCTGATAGATAATGTTCTCTATCTCCTCATCGGAATATTCCTCCGTAAAATATTTGCCGATTTTATCAGCCTTAATGGTTACCTTTCTTGCCTTTGGCTTTTCCTCTGTGAGAAGCAACCTTACCATTGGCAAGGTCAACTCTCCACTTTTTCCATATTCCTTCAGCTTAGCTGATTGAGTAGTGGAAATAGATATTCCTGTTTCCTCAAGAATAACCTGCACCCATTCCTGTGCCTGTTCTGTGAGAAATGATATGTCAACACCCTGCACAAGACCGAGTTTTTTCTTATCAACCATATCTAGCAATTCATCTGACAGTCTGGCAAGCCATATATACCTTTGTACCGTCTTACCACTCTCCCCGGCTGCTTCGCCAACCTCATCAAGACTGCTTCCACTTCCTTTTTTGCCCTGATGTTTCATTGCTTCGTATTTCATAGCGTAGGCTTTTGCCTTTTCGCTTGGAAGAATATCTTCACGCTGAATATTGGTATCCACCATAATCACTGTGGCTTCATCATCACTGTAATCTCTAACAAACATCGGCATCGTAGAAAGCCCCGCCAGTTCACAACCATGTTTTCTACGATGTCCGGCAATTATTTCATAACCGCCTTCTGCTTTTGGTCTTGCAATACCGGGCATAAGAACACCGTAATTCTTAATACTTTCTACCGTTTCCTGCATCTTTTCATCATCCAGCACTTTAAAAGGATGTCCTTTGAACTCATAAAGTTCAGATAAAGGTATCTCCTGCACCTGATCATTGCCTGTCTGTATTTCAGAAGAACCAAACAAATCATCATAACTGTTCAGCTTTATCTTCGTTGCACTTCCTGCTTTACTCATTTCCAAGCACCTCCTCTGTTAGCGATTGGTAGGCACTTGCAACCTTACCCTTTGGGTCATGCTGATAAATGCTGACACCCTCTGCTGAGATTTCCGCAGCTCTTACCGAAATCGGAATACTGTTTTCAAATATTCTTACTCTGCTACCATAATTCTCAATCAGCAAAGCACTAATATCCTTTGCATAATTGGTTCTGCTATCCACCATTGTCAGCAAAATCCCCTCTATTTCCAATTTAGAATTGATTTGCCTTTTTACCTTACCAATGGTCTTAATAAGCTGTTCCAATCCCTTTACAGGCAAATATGCAGCTTGTACCGGAATTAAAATACTATCCGCACAGGCAAAGGCATTTATGGTTATCATGCCAAGTGACGGCATACAATCAATTAAAATATAGTCATATCTGTCTTTTACTCCATCTATGTAAGAACGCATGACAAGCTCTCGGCTCATAACATTAACCAACGATACCTCCAGACCGGATAATTCAATGTTCCCCGGCATAAGGTCAACACCTTCCTCATGCTTTAAAATACCGTAATCCGGCTCCATTTCCACATCATTGATAACATTTGCCATTACCGTTGCTAGTGTTTCCTCCAACTTGTCCGGCTCCGTAAATCCTAAACTTGCAGTCAAACTGCCTTGTGCATCCGCATCTATCAGCAAAACTCTCTCTCCCTGCTTTGCTAAACCAATTCCTAAGTTACTTGTTGTAGTGGTCTTACCAACTCCACCCTTTTGATTTGCGATTGCTATTATTTTACACATGATACATTCTCCTTTGCTTCTACTATTTTTCTACTACGTTGCTCTTTTTTACTTCTACATAAGCTCTATAAAACTTCTTTGTACCTTTATTCGGGTAAAGGTCTGAAAACTCTGTTACTTCCACTTTGGAACTTCTCTGTAAAATCTTCCCAAACCATTTAATATCATTTTTTGTTCCCATCAATCTAACTTTTAACATTAGTCTGTTCCTCCAAATATGGCATACAAATTTCGATTATATACCGCATACTCCGGATACCGAATCTGTATTGCCTGCCAAAAATATGGTGCATAACAACAGCAAAATAATTCATCTACACTGTATTGCCGACTTTCTGATAACTGTTCTTCTATATCTTCATAGTCATTAACACTTGGCGTACCGTCACAGTACAAATTAAATGCCATCCTCACTACTCTTACACTTCCGCTGGTCTGCCATCCTTCATGCAGACATTCTGTTTTTACGCATCCTGTCTTAAAATCATATATGTTATTCACATTTCTTCTTGTGTCATCATTGATACCAAGACAATATACAAGAGCCTTGTGATATACGTCCTGATACCTTACCTCTTTTAATTTCTCATAGTAGAATTTTTCATGTGTATCACTGATAAAAATAATATTCTCTTTCTTTGTGTTTTCTGCTCCTAACGCTGTACTGTTCATATTCATTTCCTCCTATGTTTTTTTTGACTAAACGCAAAAAGGACACTTCTAAAATTTCTTTTAGAAATGTCCTCTAATACCTAAGTTAGAACTCTCTTTATTCTATTGTTAGGAACTTATGCTAATTACAAATCGCTACATATTACTGCATATTGTATCAGAATTTTGCAGTAAATTTGCAGTAAAAACTGAAATGATAATGCTCAAACCCGCATAAATACTGGCTTTATTTGTCTAATGATTTCATCGT
>JAFSCH010000116.1 GCA_017436865.1 Lachnospiraceae bacterium | reverse complement strand
GACGTTTTATTTGGTGTACCCATTATTACTATATATCTGCCCTGTATGAGGTAAAGATCACTCCATAACCTTAGTTCCATTCAAAGACGGGTATCAAAAAGTATTGAATATATTGAAAAAAACACTTGATTATATGGAGAGTGAGAATTCGTTAAACAGTGGTGCAACAGTATCTTTTGACATGTATATACCAGAAGATGAGGCAGCTTTTAATGGAGTCATTATAGTACAGGGAATTGCTAGATTGGGTGATAATTGGACATGGACAGAAAATGCGTCTATTCCTGAATTAACATCGGCAAATCTTATAGATACGGTGGAAGTAGATGGTAAAATGTATAAAAAAACTACAGTATCGTTTACTTTTGGAGATGAGATTACAGCAGATTATCTTGCAGAATTCACTGTGAAACTTGCAGGATGGAATTGTAATTATAAAGGAAATATTTATTATGCTAATGTAGAACTGAAAGATGGAGAAGTTAAGCAAGAGGATACGAACGAGGTTGTTGCTGATGCATTATATCAGTGGAATTTTGCAGAAGGAATCGATGGTTGGTATTTTGATGGTGTATGGGACAATAAAGGTGAAAATAGCATTGAGTGGAATGAGCAGTATCAAGCTCTTGCGATGAAGGTAGACTATTCCAATGATATAGCTTCTACATGGAGTGAGATTAAGGCATCCTTTTGGAATGATGACTTTGCAGTAGATGGTGCGATTTTATTCAGACCATTTCACGAGAACACAGGAAGCTGGTTCTGGTGGGGAGCAGCATTCTGTGATGCACAGACTTATAAGAGTGTATTTAAGTACACAGTGGAATACTTACGTGATGATAAAGATGTACATAATTTACTTTATGTATATGGACCGGGTTCAGAGGCGGCAAATGTAGAAGAATATGCAGAGCGTTATCCAGGTGATGGATATGTGGATATGGTTGGTTTTGATATGTATCATGACAATCCAACCCAGGAAGACTCTTTTATTACAAACTTTACAAAGGAATTAAATGTAGTTGAGAGCTTTGCTAAGGCACATGGTAAGTTGGTTGCAGTCACAGAGACAGGTGTACGACATGATGTACAAGAAGGCGATAATCAAACCGCTTTGAAAAAGAATGGTAACGCAAGACTTGACTGGCATCAGGAGATTTTAGATGCAGTAAAAGCAAGTGAGGCTTCGTATTATTTGGTATGGGCTAATTTTAGTGAGAAGGACGGTTTCTATACACCATATGTAAAGACTGTAAAAGAAGATGGAGTGAAGCATGGCCAGGAGATGATGGACAACTTTATCCGATTCTTTAATCAGAATAATAGTATCTTTGCAGTAAATCAGAAACAGGCATTAGAGCAGATGAAGTCTGTATCTATTCAGGCAGAGGCTGCGGTTAAACAGGATGGTTATGTAATATCTCCAGTTGCAGGCACAAGAGTATTAGAGGCTGTAACTTTGAAAGCGAAGGTAAGTGGTACGACTGCAGATGATGATGTGAAGTTTATTTGCAAGGGTGCAGGTGAGGTTTAATTGATGGATTTGAGAATTATTTTGGAATTGATTCATTGCTTACAAAGTCATGGGCAACAAATAAGGCAACAGGAAGTACGATTACACTGTCTGTGGTACAAGATAAGGTGAATGAAGGCGATTATGCTATGAAGTTTGCTTATAATGAGACAAGTGATGGTTGGGCAGGTGCTACGATTTCAAAAGAAGTAAGTTGGGCAGAGTGTGATGCACTTAGTTTTTGGACTATTCCGGATGGAAATTTACAAAAGACTGTTATTCAGATTACAGCAAATGGTAATGTATATGAATATTATATGAATTTGAATGAAGACTATGCGGCTGCAGGAACGAAGGCTGTTAGGGTTACGATTCCATTTGCAGAGTTTGTAGCAAGAGATATCACAGGTAATCCGGCTGGTGGACTTGTTGAGGATAAAGGAAGCATTACCTCTTTTGGTTTATGGGTAAATGCTATAGCTGGAAGCGACGCTGTGGATGAAACAGGTATGGTAAGTGGAACGATTTATTATGATTCCATTACTGCAGTTTCAGCAGGTTTAGATGCTGCTAGGGTAGAACTTGCAGAAGATAAGCCAGAAGTAAAGCCAGAAAAGCCTTCTATAGAAAATGGCAACACATCTTCTCAGAAGCATGATGCGAACAATAATGCATCGGCAGAAACTTTTGTAGACACAAGAGTGTTACCATCTTTTACAGATGTAAATGGTAAAAAGGTAAGTGGATGGGAAAATGTTGTAACAGCGGCATACGAGCTTGCAGAATTAACAGCTGATAGAGTTCCGCTCGCAAATGCATTTGAAACAGAAACAGATAGATTAAGCGTTAATATTAATGCAATGGATGTAACAGAACTTGTAATTCCGTTAAATGCGATTCAAAAGATGGTTGATAGTGGAGCAGATTATAATATTTTTATGGTCGCTGAGGTTATCACATTGACAAATGAGATTTTGAAAGATGTGAGAGGAAGTCTTGATTTAAAACTTTATGAAAGAGTGGTAAAAGAATTTGGCGAAGGATTTGACGCTATGTTTATTTCTAGCAGAACAAGACAGACATTAAACAGACCGGCATATATGAATATAGTTCTTGATAAAGAAAAAACAGGAAAACTTGCATACATTTATCAATTTGTAGAAGAAAAACAAGTTTATGAATTTCAGACAGTACAAGCGATAAGTGAAATCGGTACGGTATGTGTTTCTATGGATGATTATGCATCATGCTTAATTTTATACTAATTCATAATAATAGTTACACTAATTCATATAAATAAAAAAATAGGAAGTCCTATGTAGGTAAAAGCTTACATAGGACTTTTTCCTGTTATTGTGTAAATATACAGATATTGGTGTGGTGATCAATTGTATTAAAAGATAAAATTTGATAAAATGTTGATACGGTTTGAAATTTGTGTTGCGGAGGAGCAAAATGATTATTTTTTGGATAATACTACTTATGTTGGCAATTTTGGTGCTTATCATAATAGGAAGAACGCTGTTATTAAAGCCAACAGAGGCAAGAAATGTTAAATTGGAGCTAGAAAAAGGAGAAAGAGCAGAAAATTATGGAAGACGTCTTGCTAAAATGATTCAGCAAGAAACCATTTCAAGTAGATATGAACCGAATAGAGATAAATTTTTTAAGTTTCATGAAACGTTAGAGGAATTGTTTCCCAATGTACATGCAAGCTGTGAAAAGCATGTGTTTGATGGAAGCCTTTTATTCAAATGGAGTGGAAAGGGTAAGCATGAGCCTATTCTCTTAATGAGTCATCAGGATGTAGTAGAAGCAGGAGGTATTTGGACACATGAGCCTTTTAGCGGTGACATTGATGAGCAGGGAAGAGTATGGGGCCGAGGTACAGTTGATACCAAAGGAAGTCTGTTTTGCATTTTTACTGCAATAGAAGAGTTAATTGCAGAGGGATATAGACCGGAATGTGACGTATATATAGCAAGTAGTTGTACAGAAGAGTGGAGCGGTGATGGAGCGCCTCTTACTGTTGAATATCTGAAAAAGCAAGGCGTTCATTTTGCATTTTTAATTGATGAAGGCGGTATGATTATCGAAGAACCGGTTGCTGGTGTAAAGGGCATCTATGGAATGGTTGGTGTTGTGGAAAAAGGTTATGGGGATGTGAAATTTATTGCAAAAGGCCAAGGCGGACATGCAAGTGCGCCAAAGAAAAATACACCGTTGGTTCGTCTTGCAAAGTTTATGGTGGAAATAGAAAAACATAACCCTTTTAAAGTACAATTTACACCCACTGTTAGAGAAATGTTTCGGCGTATGGCGCCCAATATGGACTTTGGTATGAAACTTATTTTTGCAAATATGTGGTTATTTGAACCGCTACTTGTAAAGTTACTGCCATCGATTAGCTCAGCAGCAGGAACGATGATACGTACCACACTTGCGTTTACGATGGCTAAGGGAGCAGATGGGCTGAATGTTCTTCCGCAGGAGGCATATATAACAGGAAATATGCGTTTTATTCATCATCAGGATAACGAAGAAAGTATTAAACTGGTGACAGAGTTAGCGAAGAAATACGATATTGAGACGGAGGTAATTTTTCAGGATTCACCTTGTCCAATTGTAGATTATCAAAGTAAGACTTTTAAACTCATTGAGGAAGTGGCAGCAGAAGTATATCCGGGCATTGGGATTAGCCCTTATGTTATGACAGGTGGAACGGATGCCAAATACTATAAGGAGATTTGTGAGAATTGTATTCGTTTTACACCATTATATATAGATGCACAACAGTATGCTAGTGTTCATGGATTAAATGAAAATATATATCAGGGAGTGCTTCCAAAGGGGGTTGACTTCTATAAAATGATAATTCGAAAAAGTAAGAAATGCGGGTATAAATAAAGCTCAAGACTTATGTCCTGAGCTTTTTCTACTAACACTTTAAGAATGTCTCTAACTGTTCAATAGCAGATTCTTCATCACTGCCATCGGCTCTAATCGCAACATCCATTCCAGCTGTAGGATTAAAAGCGATTATACCCATAATGCTCTTTGCATTAATATGATAATTTTCATACTCAAGTGTGATGTGTGAATCACACTGACTTGCGATATTAACAATTTCAGCAAGCGGGTGATCGTATTTACGATCTAAATCTCCAACAATTACATTTTTTACTAACATGTCTTCCCTCCATGTTCTATACAACCAAAAACATAATTAATTTTACATGTAAATCGACAATTGTCAAGAATACTCGAATTTTTTTTGATCTATAAAAACCTTTTTCATCAATTCAACTGAAAATGTAGTTGGGAATTGAAAAGATATGTGCATAATTACAATAAAACAAGAAGAAATAATATCTGAAAAATATAGGAAGAATAAGAAAAAAAATGCAAGAAAAGTCAGAAAATACACAAAATAGTATTGACAATTACAAAAAAAGAACGTAATCTAAATGTGTAGTGATTATGTAAATGGAGTGTAACAATAAAGTTACTCTTTAACAATGGAATGAAAAGGGGAAGAATATGAAGATTACGACAAACATGGATGTTAACAAACAGATTGGCGCAGCTTATGTGTCGGATAATAAAGCTGTAATGAAAAGAGAGAAAAACGATACACCTGAAAAGGTAGTAGAGGTTTCTCTGTCAACAGAGCAGAGAAACAGAACTGTGTTATCAGATGAAGAGTTACAGTGTGCGTTGGAGAATTTACTGGTATCTCAAAACAATGTATATGATGTGCAACAGGCAGAACAAATGATTGCAAAAGTAAACCGTAACATTCTTGCCAATGCAAATGAGGCAGTACTAGCTCAAGCAAATCAAACACCGGCAATGGTAGTAGAGCTTACATAATAAGAGAGCCGCTTAGTCTTTGAGATTAAGCGGTATTTTTAATTAATAGGAAAATGCTGTAATGTAGTGGTAACTTTTATATCATGTTCTTGTGGTTTTAGTAGTATATGTCTTGAACTTTACGGAAAAGTTACCTTTATTCTTACTATGTTCTTGCTTTATAGTAAGCGAAGTGATAATTTGAGGTAAGTAGGGATTTAGAAAAGCGATTTTAGGATTGTGAACCAAAGTTTGCAGGTATTTGAAAGGCATGAATGTTAGTATGAGAAATTATCAAAAAGAACTAGATAAGATTTTGGATCAGTTAACTAAGGATGAGAGTAAAAAAGGACAACGCTTGTTGATGCATAGTTGTTGTGCACCATGTAGCAGTTATGTGCTGGAATATTTAAGACAGTATTTCCGGATAACAGTATTTTACTATAATCCTAATATATCTATGGAGTCAGAATATAGAAAACGTGTTGAAGAGCAGAAACGTTTGATTGCAGCTTATAATATGCAGCCGGAAAAAGGTTATCTGATTGAAGTGATAGAAGGTGATTATGAGCCAATGGCATTCTATGAAATAGCAAAGGGATTGGAGCAGTGTCCAGAAGGTGGCGAGCGTTGTTTTGCTTGCTATGAGTTACGCTTGAAAAAGACAGCAATGTTAGCGAGCGCGAAACAGTTTGATTGTTTTTCTACGACACTTACTATTAGCCCGCTAAAAAATGCTGGTAAGCTTAATGAGATAGGAGAGGCTTTGGCGCAGGAATATAACACACCTTGGCTGGTATCGGATTTTAAGAAGAAAAATGGATACAAGCGTTCGATTGAGTTATCAGCAGAGTATGATTTGTACCGTCAGGATTATTGTGGCTGCATTTATTCGAAACAGGAACGGGAACGTATGAAACAGGAAAAGAAACTGAATGAAAATGCTTAAAACCTATTGCACAGCACGGGAAAAAACATTATGATAGGAAAAGACACTTTTTTCTGCATAAAATTGCAGAGTTATGATATAGAAAAGGAAACAAAAAATATATTTTTGATTCCTGACAAATTTGCGCAAAGGCACAAATTTGAAAAATGGAAAGGCGGTAAAATAAGAAATGAAGAAAATTCTGGAATGTATTTCCGAAGAAATGAAAAACGCATTTGAGGCAGCAGGTTATGAGCGTGAATTGGGTAAGGTTACGATTTCTAATAGACCTGATCTTTGCGAATATCAGTGTAATGGTGCTATGGCGGGTGCAAAGCAGTATAAGAAAGCACCGATTATGATTGCAAATGATGTTGCAGCAAAGCTTGAAGGAAGTAAGGTTTTTGCTAAAGTAGAGGCAGTAGCACCTGGATTTTTGAATCTTACTTTGGAAAATACATTTGTAGGTGAATATATTAAGGAAATGAGAACAGCAGAAAAGTTTGGTGTGGAAGAGCCTGAAAAGGTTCGTGAAATCGTAATTGATTACGGCGGACCAAATGTTGCAAAGCCTTTGCATGTTGGACATCTTCGCTCTGCGGTTATCGGTGAAAGCGTAAAGAGAATTGCCAGATATATGGGACATAATGTGACAGGTGATATTCATCTCGGTGACTGGGGACAGCCAATGGGACTTATTATGAATGAGTTGAAAATCAGAAAGCCTGAACTCGTATATTTTGATGAAACGTATACAGGAGAATACCCAGCAGAGCCGCCATTTACAATTTCTGAGTTAGAGGAAATTTATCCATTTGCAAGCAAACGCTCCAAGGAAGATAGTGAATATAAAGAAAATGCGATGGCGTGTACCTTCAAACTTCAGAGCGGAGTAAGAGGTTATCGAGCATTATGGAATCACATTATTGCAGTTTCCGTAACGGACTTAAAGAAGAATTATGAGAACTTAAATGTAGAGTTCGACCTTTGGAATGGTGAGTCTGCAGTTCATGATTTGATTCCAGGTATGGTTGATTATATGAAGAAAGAAGGCTACGCTTATCTTAGTGATGGTGCTTTGGTTGTTGATGTTAAGGAAGAAACAGATACTAAGGAAGTACCTCCATGTATGATTTTAAAGTCAGACGGAGCTGCTCTTTATAATACAACAGACCTTGCTACGATTATGATGCGTATGGAGCAGAATAAGCCGGATGAATTAATCTATGTCGTAGATAAGCGTCAGGAGCTTTATTTTGATCAGGTATTTCGTTGCGCAAGAAAGACAAAGCTGGTAAATGAAGATACCGAAATGAAGTTCTTAGGTTTTGGTACCATGAATGGAAAAGATGGAAAGCCATTCAAGACCCGTGAGGGTGGCGTTATGCGTCTTGAAAACCTCATCAAGGAAATCAACGAAGAGATGTTCAAGAAGATTATCGAGAACCGTGATGTAGAGGAAGCAGAAGCTAGGGAGACAGCAAAGATAGTTGGTTTATCAGCCTTAAAGTATGGTGATTTGTCAAATCAGGCAAGTAAGGATTATATCTTTGATATTGATCGATTTACTTCCTTTGAGGGAGATACAGGCCCATATATTTTATATACAACGGTTCGTATCAAGTCTATCCTGAATAAGTATATGGAAAATGGCGGAAATGTAGAAGTAGCAAACATTCAGGCACCGGTAAACCAGAGTGAGAAACAGCTTATGATGGAACTTGCAAAGTTCAATACAAGCATGGAAGCAGCTTACGAAGAGACAGCGCCACACAAGGTGTGTTCATATATCTACGACCTTGCTAATGCATTCAATCACTTCTATCATGAGACAAAGATTCTTACAGAAGGGGATGAGGTTAAGAAGGCTGGTTGGATTGCACTTCTTGCATTAACAAGAGATGTGCTGGAGACTTGTGCTTATTTACTTGGCTTTAAGGTTCCAGAGAGAATGTAAAGAGAAGTGTTGCAGTAAATAGAAATAAAGGTTAACAATAATCCTCCTGTTGACGATATATATACTAAGTATGTAAAAGAGTAGTTACCGATAGTATATGAGTCAGCAGGAGGGGTTTTTATGTATATGAGCATTTGTCAGGCAAGAAATGAGTTACAGATTTCTAATATTAATCCAACAAATGGAATGAAAGTTGAACAGGGGATGACTAGCTTGAAAGCAGAAGAGGAAACTTCGTTTTCTTCTGTACTGTTAGAGAAATTGAATGGTACTTATCAGAGTTCAAAGGTTCCTTATGAATCCTTCGTGCTATTGCTGATGACCAGAAGATACAAAAGGAATTGTTAGAAATCGAAGAAATGGGAAGTGACATAGGTGCAGAGATGAATGAAGAGAAAATTGCCAGATAAATGTTGATAATGAGGAAAGAATGGAATCATGATGAAAACTACAATATATGACCAGTTTCAATGTATAGCAGATAAATGCCCAATGACCTGTTGTAAAGGGTGGGCTATTCGTGCAGACGGTGGTATTTATGACAAGTGGAAGTCTCAGGAAGAGACTTCTTATTTGTGTGAGCAGGTAACATATAAAAAAGAGGATGACGTAAATATTTATCACATGAAGGCAGATTCTTGTAAGGCATGTGTTATGCTAGATGATAAGGGATTGTGTGAGATTGTGAAAAGGCATGGAGATGAATTTTTATCAGATACTTGTGCCAGTTTTCCAAGAAAACATAATCAGATTATGGTATTGGCGGAGGATGAAACAGAAACGGTTGTTATGCATGAATACTCGATGTCGGGTGCTTGCCCTGCTGTTTTAATGTTGGTGAAGAACCTAGGGACAACACCAATTCTTGCTATACCTGAAAAATGCACAGAAAATAAGAATTTTCCGATGGAATATCAGGTTCGAAATGCTGTGATTGAGTTGATGCAAAAGCGAGAGTATACGATAGAAGAACGATTGATACTTGCATTTGCGTTATTACAGGAATGTTTGGCTTGCGAGTGGGAAGATGATGTATATGATTGCATTGCAGTATACCAGGATGATGAAAATTTATTGGACACGGTTGCTTTGTGGAAGAATATGACATTTGAGGAAGAAGAAGCCTTTGCAGAAGTATGTGAGACATGGCTTGATGTGACTGTTTTTTACAAGGAAGAGGAAATGTATCGCCCATATCTCAATGAACTAGCAGGTTATGTGGAGCAGGCAGATTCTAATAGAACAGACTTTGAAAAGATGATTTCTAATTGGAAATGTTTCAAAAACGATTGGAAGAAGTATGATACCTATTGGGAGAATGTATTGGTATCGGAAATTTTTGCGGACTGTATTAGTGAAGATTTGGTGTATTTAACGGAAGCTTTTCAAAGCATTATGATGGAATATGTTATGACCAGAATTACCGTTTTTATGCAACAGGAAATGACAAGGGAGTGTGTGTCATTAGAGGCTCTTCATGATTATGTATCGTTGTTTATTCGTATGATAGGTCATAATACAGATGGAATGGCAGAGTATTGGGAAGAGAATTTTGAAGATTCGATTTTAGAAAAAGAATATTTTTATTTGTTGCTTCAATAAATAAATATATAAAAGGCGTATGGAAATTTTCTCATACGCCTTTTATTTTGGTTTTTGATAAATAAAAAATAGCGAGAGAGGGATTCGAACCCCCGACACCATGGGTATGAACCATGTGCTCTAGCCAACTGAGCTATCTCGCCATAATTAATAAAATATGAAATTGAATGGGGCCTACAGGGCTCGAACCTGTGACCCTCTGCTTGTAAGGCAGATGCTCTCCCAGCTGAGCTAAGACCCCACATTCAGTAAGTCAATCACTATCGCAACCGACTTGTTTACTATACATGTTATTACAGAAAATGTCAATAGTTTTTTGCAAAAAAATGATTTTTTTAAAAATAAAATTGTATGTAGTTTTTTTCCCCTTTTTATAGTGGTTTTTGACTTTATATTACAGCATGATATAGGATGAATGTTCGGATTTTGACAGAAATGAGCATAATGTGCGTAAAATGTAAGAATACTGCGAAAAGTAACGGTTGCAGGATAATTTGACATTCTTATATAATGGGCATTGCAAAATCTTAGCGGATTTGAATGGAATAGTGAGAATGGAGGCAGAAAGATGGAACAGGTAAAGGTAATGACAACACAGGATAATGAGAGAATGTTTCGGATTCTGAGCGAGTTAATCACAAAGGATAAAGAGTTCCAAATTATGATAACTGTACCTTCAGGAAAACAGAATAATGTGGAAAGCACACAGGAAAAAGTGATAACGAAAGGACATGATTTGGAGAAAGATGTTACTGATATGATTCATGAAATAGGAGTGCCGGCTCATATTAAGGGATATCAATACTTGCGTGAAGCCATTATGATGTCAGTAAGGGATGGAGAAATGTTGAATTCCATTACTAAAGTATTATATCCAACGATTGCAAAGAAGTATCAGACAACATCAAGCCGAGTAGAACGTGCGATCCGTCATGCGATAGAGGTAGCGTGGAGCAGAGGAAATATGGAAACGTTGGATGCGCTATTTGGATATACAATAAGCATAGGAAAAGGGAAACCTACAAATTCAGAATTTATTGCGCTCATTACTGATAAAATCAGATTGCATTACAGGGAATAGAAAACAGATTTTACAATTAAAGAAAGCGTCTCTTCTTTACATTACAACCATATATGTTGTATAATAAAGCATCTATTTAAAATTTTGATTTCTATAAGGAAATCTATAACAAGAAGGGAATCGATGGATTATTATGAAAAAAATTTTGTTTGTGGCATCAGAAGGAGTACCATTTATTAAGACAGGAGGTCTTGCCGATGTGGTTGGTTCACTCCCAAAGTATTATGATAAAAGATACTTTGATGCAAGGGTAATTCTACCAAAGTATATGTGTATTAAGGAAGAAATGAAGTCTATGATGCAATATAAGACGCATTTTTATATGGATTTTCTTGGACAGGATGAATATGTAGGTGTTCTTGAAGCACAGTATGAGGGGATTACATATTACTTTATTGATAATGAAAAGTATTTTAATGGATTAAAACCATATAGTGACAATGTGGTAGAGGAATTATCTAAATTTGTATTTTTCTCTAAGGCAGCATTGTCTATTTTACCAGTAGTTGATTTCAGACCAGATGTGGTTCATTGTCACGACTGGCAAACTGCGATTATTCCGGTATATTTAAAAGAGCGTTTTGCAGCTGGAGAGTTCTATCAGGGTATGAAGTCTGTTATGACGATTCATAATCTGAAGTTCCAGGGAATTTATGATATTAAGACAGTGCAGCGAATTACAGGCTTGGATAATTCTTACTTCGCACCAGATAAGCTTGCATATTTTAAGGATGGAAATCTGTTAAAGGGTGGTCTTACTTATGCAGATGCGATTACAACAGTAAGCCAGACTTATGCAGAAGAGATTAAAACTGCGTTTTATGGTGAAAAGCTTGAAGGTTTATTGACTGCTAGAAGCAATGATTTAAGAGGTATTGTGAACGGTATTGATTACGATGAATATAATCCGGAAACAGATCCATATATTGTGCGTAAATATAATGCAAGTAATTTTAGAAAAGAAAAGATTAAGAATAAGCGAGATTTACAGAAACAGTTAGGGCTTGAAGAAAATGACAAGAAAATGATGATAGGTATTGTATCAAGATTGACAGACCAAAAAGGTATGGATTTAGTATCTTATATCATGGATGAGATGCTTAGTCAGGATGATATACAACTTGTTGTTTTGGGAACAGGTGAGGAGCAGTATGAAAATATGTTCCGTCATTTTGATTGGAAATATCATGGAAAGGTTTCTGCAAATATTTATTATTCAGAAGAATTGTCACATAAGGTATATGCGGCGTGTGATGCATTCCTGATGCCATCCTTGTTCGAACCTTGTGGATTAAGTCAGTTAATGTCTTTGCGTTACGGAACGATTCCGATTGTGCGTGAGACAGGTGGACTTAAGGATACGGTAGAACCATATAATGAGTATGAGAGTAAGGGAACCGGCTTTAGTTTTACGAATTACAATGCTCACGAGATGCTTGCAACGATTCGTTATGCAGAAAAGATTTATTATGACAAGAAGCGTGAATGGAACAAAATTGTTGACAGAGCAATGGCAACAGATTATTCTTGGAGAGTATCAGCTTCGAAGTATCAGGAAATGTATGATTGGTTAATCGGATAAGAGGAAATAAAACGAGCCACTTCTTAGCGAGGTGGCTCAATGTCTGTTAAGAGTAAGGAAAGGCAAGGATAGGTAATGGCATTTGATGGAATTACGATTGCGGGAATTGTAAAAGAAATGGATGAAAAGATAACTGGAGGAAGAATCTATAAGATTGCACAGCCGGAAAAGGATGAGCTTCTTCTGACAATTAAAAATAATGGTGGACAAGTTAGGATATTGATGTCTGCGGACGCATCTCTTCCATTAATTTATATGACAGATGTGAATAAGCCTAGTCCTATGACAGCTCCAAATTTTTGCATGCTGTTAAGAAAGCATTTACAGAATGGAAGAATTATTTCAGTTACTCAGCCTGGGCTAGAGAGAATTGTGAAGATGGAACTTGAACATTTGAATGAAATGGGAGATATTTGTCGAAAATATCTTGTTATTGAGCTTATGGGCAAACATAGCAATATTATTTTTTATGATGATAAAAATATGATTATTGATAGTATTAAACATATTTCAGGAATGGTGAGTTCTGTGCGGGAAGTTCTTCCGGGAAGAGAGTATTTTATACCTCAGACACAGGATAAATTAGATCCCATGTTGGTAACAAGAGAAGAGATAAGGGAAATTTTTGAAAAAAACAGTATGCCTGCGTTTAAGGCGGTATATCTTGGATTTACAGGAATTTCGCCTTGTATTGCTCATGAAATATGTTATCGTGCAAAAGTTGATTCGGACAAGCCAATAGGAGATATGACATCGGAAGAAATAAGTGTTTTGACAGATGCTTTTTGGGGTGTTGCTCAGGATATTAAGGAAGGTAATTTTAGACCTAATGTAGTTTATGAAAACAAACAGCCAAAGGAATATGCAGCAATTAGTTTAACTTCTTATGCCGCTGAACAGACTACGTGTTATGATAGTATGTCAGAGCTTCTGGAACATTATTATGCAGAGAAGAATTTGGTAACAAGGATTAGGCAGCGTTCTGTTGATTTGCGAAGAATTGTACAGACGGCATTGGAACGAAATATTAAAAAATATGATTTACAGGTAAAGCAGCTTCAGGATACGGAGAAAAGAGAAAAGTACCGTGTTTATGGAGAATTGTTAAATGCTTATGGATATGGGGTTGAAGCGGGAGCAAAGTCTATGGAGGCTTTAAATTATTATACCAATGAAATGATTACCATTCCATTAGACCCGACTCTTTCCACAGGAGAAAATGCAAAAAAGTATTTTGATAAATATCAGAAGCTGAAGCGAACGAATGAAGCATTGACTACGCTTACACAGGAGACAAAGGCAGAAATCGAGCATTTACAGTCGGTAAATACTTCTCTTGATATTGCATTAAGAGAAGAAGATTTGGTGCAGATAAAAGAAGAGTTGATTGTGAGTGGATATATCCGTAGAAAAGGAGGTAACAAAAAAGAGAAGATTACCAGTAAGCCATTTCATTATATTAGTAGTGATGGTTTTGATATTTATGTAGGAAAAAATAATTTACAAAATGAAGAACTTACCTTCAAGTTTGCGACAGGTAATGATTGGTGGTTCCATGCAAAAGGAATACCGGGGTCGCATGTTATTGTCAAGACAAATGGTGTGGAAATGACAGACAGAGCCTATGAAGAGGCTGGCAGACTAGCTGCATACTATTCTCAATCAAGAGGGCAGGAAAAAGTTGAAATAGATTATATACAAAAGAAAAATGTAAAAAAACCGAATGGTTCAAAACCAGGATTTGTTGTGTATTATACAAATTATTCTTTGATAATTGATTCGGATATTAGTATGTTAAAGCTTGTTGAGTAAGCAAAAAACAAAATGATAAGTAAAATGGAGGTTGTTTCGTAAAGAGAACAACCTCCATTTTATGTTACATTTTGCTTTTTGATGAATGTTTCATATAAAGTTCAATTGCAATATAGACAGCGAGGCAGAGCAGAGAAATTACAACTCCTGGTATAAATCCTTTAGGGAAGAAGGAAAGGGATATCGTATGCTCCCCTTCTGGAAGATATACGCTGATGAAGGTATCTTCAAATAAGTCGATAGAGGCCTCTTTTCCATCAACAAGAAGTGTCCAGCCTGGTTCGTAAGGAACAGATAATACCAATTGTCCGGGATTGGTAACGGTGATATGTCCATTGATATGTGTTTCGTCATAAGAATCAACGGTCATAGTCTGAGCACTCAGAATATCAATAAATTCAGCAAGTGCTGGTTCGTTTACTATATAGGCAGAAAGATTCAGAGCTTCTTTATTCTTGGAAGAAAGAGAGATGGTTGAACCTGCTTCATGGTATCCTAAATCAAGAATATATTTTTTCTTGATATCCTTATAATCTTTTGTGTTTTCTTCAGCAGTCATTTTGATGATGTCAATTTTACTATTACGTGTATGTGCGTAATAATGACCTGAACTTTGAACAGTTATGAATGCTTGATCACCTGATTGCTCTATAGTAACTGGAATAAAAACATTGGAGCTTACACCGAGTTGATTTACTAAGTCGTTTTGGCGTTCTAAAGGATTAAGGGATTTATCATAAGTGTCACCTTCATGAAGACTGTCTTCGATTTCTTCAGCACTGGTAAATAGTTCTTCAAAAGCATCCTCTTCCATAGAACTACTATTATCTATGGAAGGCGTAGGAGTTTGTATCAAAGCATTATGATGCGCAGTGATGCTTTCCATATCGGTAGAGGACACCTGAGCCTCAGAAACCATATAACCAAGCGGAAGCGTATAATTGTTGCGGTACATATATAGCTTGCCTTCTGTTTGTGCAAGCTCAAACAGATTGTCGTAACCGCGGTCAAGGGTATAGAGCATATAGCGGTTTGCTAAAAGTGCTGCAGTGACAGGTGTAGCGCCATCATAACAGTAATACACTTTACTACTCTTCATTCCGTATTTTTCGTAGAAATCTTTTACGAGAGCATTGGAAACAGAAGAGAAGTAGGAACCGGCAGGAAAACCGATTAACATGGCATCATTTTGTGTTCTACGTGCAAATTTCTCAAAACGGAAAAAGTCATTTTCTTCTTCTATCGTTCTGGAAGTCAATTTCTGATAGGAATCATAATTGGATAAATAGGTTGTTCTGGAAACTGTAGAACAACTGGTCAAATAGGTGTTAAAACCAGTTTCTGTTACAACCAAAATAATGGCAATGATAGCAAGCTGCTTTGTCATTTTTTCCTGATTTCGATATATGTGAATCAAAGTACCATAGCAAATCAGGAAGATTCCGGTAACAAGAAAACTTATACCGGTAAATGCTTCGTCTGTAATGAGTTTTTCTAATAATAGTATAAAAAACAGAATACTTAAAAATACATTCATAATTTCGGTACGTGACTGTTCTTTTATATACATTGACGCCTCAAAACACATGGTTAAGACAAGGAAAATGTATAAAAAGGACTGCCTTGCTGGCAAGGAATCCGGATAATTAAGTCCATGCCAAATAAAGTTCAATATATTTGTAGAAAAGCTGATTAGAATAAAGGCAAGTAATATCAGCTTTGCCGCTTTTGGGCGGATAGGAATCTTTTTCTGCATAATATAGAGTGGTAACAGAAGAAAGATAAGAACGCCACAGTATATATTGGGCCAGTGGTCTAATCCTGTTTCAATTTCTACGTAAAAACAGTGTCTTGCAAGCATATCAATGACGGAAAAGTATGTTTTGACTTCTTTAGGGAAGCTAAAAGCTGTGAATTCTGTGAATCGAAGTGCAGCAATTTCCGGAAGAAGTAAAATAGCAGACATACCACCTGCAAGGAGTGAATAGAAGCCAAAACGCAAGATAGCCTTTCCGTAAAAAGAGCGAATTTTGCAAAGAACCGGAAAAACAATTGGTTTTGAGGTATCTTCTATAGCAGGATCTCTTCCGATTAACAGAACAAAGAAATAAAGTACCAAAAAGATACAAATCATAATACAAATATAATAGTTTGATAATATGGCAAGTGCTAAGGTGAGGCAGTATAAACGACTGAGTCCCTCGTTTACAAGCTTTTCAAGCCCCAAAATAATTACTGGTGCAAGAACGATACAGTCGAGCCACATAACGTTCCAGTTGTAGGCAGCCATATAACCGGATAAAGCATACATGGTAGCAAAGCACACAATGAGAGGGCTGTTATTTTTAAAATGATTTCGAATGTAATAGGTAAAAGAGACTCCGCATAGTCCGATTTTGATAACTACCATATAGGTGATAAATTCCATTAAATATTGTTCAGGACAGAGAAGTGCCAACCAGTTAGTAGGAGTAGCCAAATAATATACATATAGAGCTAAAAAGTTTGAGCCGATTCCGGCATTCCATGAATAGAAAAGGCTTTCACCATTTTTAATCTTATGGTAGAACTCTGTCAAAAATGGAAAATATTGGTGATACATGTCTATATTTAGGAAAGAATGATCTCCAAAAGGGAATATTTCTTGAATGATGAAGATAATCAGCATAGCTAGTACAGGCAGCAGAAATGCTGCCAAATACAGAATGTCAAAAGATTTTTTTCTTAGTTTTGTTTTTGTCATAATATTTCAAAACCTCCATAGTATGGTTTGTTTATTTGTGGTCTAACAAATAGTGGTATTGAAGAATTGCATATTCATTTAAGGCATCTTCAACCTCTTTCGTCTCATAGCTGTTTCCAGAAGCATCTTCAACACGAATAGAAGATACAACGGGATAGCTTTCTTCCAATTCAGCAAGGAAGCTACGGAAGTCAGAAAGAGGAATACCGGCAGCTTCTAATACTTTATTTCCAAGGTAATTCGGACTGGTTTCGACATTGGATTCTTCTGTAATATCATAATTTGCCCAGATGAAGAATGGTACTTTGTAGCGTAAAATTTCATCTTCTAAGCTGAGAGTGCTGGATGATTTACCATTCAACTTCCAAATTGGGGATATAACAGAGTTAGTAGGTTGATGATCTCCAAAGAATACAATAATGGTGTCCTCATCCTGTTCTGAAAAATAATTTATAAGCTTTTTTATTGCGTCATCTGATATTTTCATCAGTGAAAGGTAATTATCTAATGCTTTTGAGTTCGTATTATTAACCGTGATATCTGGTGTAAAGTTGTCAAACTCTTCAGTATAAGAAGAATGATTCTGCATTGTTACATTAAATACAAAGAGAGGGGTGTTCTCTGGTTTGTTATGAAATTCCTCAATAATTTTTTCATAACAGGCAAGGTCACTTACATATTTACGAATCTTTTCCGGATTTTTGAAATCACGAATGAAAAAGGAGTCTTCAAATCCAAAGTCTGGATAAACAGTATTTCTCTCCCAGCCGGTACTGTTATACGGGTGCATGGCAACTGTTTTATAGCCATAATCGCGAAGGTGAGAAACGATAGTTGGTAGTTCCCCATGAACATACTGTTGGTAAGCAACGCTTCCTTGCGGAAGAAAGGCCATTGTGTTACCAGTCAGAAATTCGAATTCTGTGTTTGCAGTATTGCCTCCCAGAACAGATACATTCAGATTACCTGATATCGTATTAGCAGTGCCATCTTCCATGAGGGAATGAACAAATGGCATATATTCTTCATTTGTTTCAAATTCGCCAAGTATAGCGGGATCAGAAAATGCTTCGTTCATAATAACGATAATATTTGGTGTGTTTTCAGGTTCTTTAGTAGGTTCCAAAGAATAGGAAGCAAGCATTTCTTCTGCTTTTTTTACACTGTAATGCTCAGGCTTATCAATCGTCAGATATTCCAGCTCCATAAGAAAGGCAATAGCGGTGCCATCGCGTTTACTCATAACAGAAGGAGTGAAGAGTTTATCGTATAATTTGAAACGTGTAACAGTAGTGTCCATGTGAAGCATGTTAACAAAAGCAATGAAAACACAGACAGAGGTAAAAAAACCACCTATTCTGACTTTAAAATGTTTGTTTATTTTCCAAGTGGTAAAACATTCAAGTATGATTAGTAAAATGAAAGCTATTAAAACATAAATAGTTTCTTTTCCTAAAGCATAACTAAAATCCCCAGAGACACTTGCAGCTGTTTTAATCGAATAAATGTCCCATGGCATAATTGGGGCTGAGCGGAAGGAAAGAACATAAAAATTAGCCAGACCATAAATCATAAAAAATGTGGTTTCCGCAATAAGAGCTACTTTGAGTCTTCCAAATAGCATAAACAGAAGTACCATAAGTAATTCAAAGAAAAAGATATTCAAAAATTGAATAGGCACCTTCATGGTTTCGAAGGGATTATGAGTATACCATTCGAATAGATAGAAGGTTATAACAGGAAAAAGTATCATAGGGATGGTGTTGCGAATGAACCAAATGAATTTTGGTAAAAAAACTCTCCAGTTCATGGATTTTTTTTCGCCAGCATTTATAGAATACTGATGCGTAGTGTTTTTTGTATGTTGTTTTGACTTCTTTTTAGACATAATTATCAATACTCCTTTATGTTTAGGACAAATGATATAATAATAAGGTAAACTGTTATTGTCCATAGCTAGATAACAATAGCATTTTTGATGTATTCTTTCAAGTCATTGAAAGGAATTTGTTGACTAAGAGAGCGGAGTATTCTATAATGTCTTAGAGTGTGCGAACATGTATGTTATATTGGTTAAGACATGTTCAGAAATAATAAATCAAACACTTTTTACGTTATAGAGGAAATTGCTGTAACGTAGTGGTAGTTAATAAAGAATTTACGAAGTAAATTCTTTGAGTGATTGCCGCTGGGCAATCACTTTTTTACCGAAGTCAGGGGGATTGACATGATAAAAAGTATGACAGGATTCGGCAGATGCGAGGTTGAAGAGGGTAATCGCAAGGTTACTGTTGAGATGAAGTCAGTGAATCACAGATATCTTGATGTGAATATTAAGATGCCTAAAAAGCTGAGTTTTTTTGAAAGCTCCATTCGTAACGAATTAAAGAATTATGTACAGAGAGGAAAAATCGATGTATTCATTTCTTATGAAGATTTTTCTGAGAATAATGTATGTATTAAGTACAATAAGGAGCTGGCTACAGAATATCTGAAGTATCTAAGAGATATGTCAGCAGAATTTGGCTTAGATGATGATATCAGAGTATCTACTTTATCAAGATATCCGGAGGTATTCTCTATGGAAGAACAGATGGTAGATGAGGAAGAAATCTGGAAAGTATTGTCTAAGGCAATTGATGGAGCCGCAGAGAACTTTGTTGAAACTAGAATCAAGGAAGGCAAGAATCTTGCAGATGATTTGATTGCAAAGCTTGACAATATGTTGGAGCATGTGGCATTTATAGAGGAGCGTTCTCCACAGCTTATGGATGAGTATCGAAGAAAACTGGAAGATAGAGTTAAGGAATTACTTGGAGATGCAAATGTGGATGAGAACAGACTTCTTACAGAAGTTACCATTTTTGCAGATAAAGTATGTGTGGACGAAGAAATCGTTCGTTTAAAGAGCCATATTGAAACTACCAAACAGACATTGGTAGATGGTGGAAGTATTGGACGTAAGCTTGATTTTATTGCACAAGAGATGAATAGAGAAGCAAACACCATTCTCTCTAAGGCGAATGACCTTGATATTTCCAACAGAGGTATTGAGCTGAAAACAGAGATTGAAAAGGTACGTGAGCAGATTCAGAATATTGAATAATTAGGAATATTGAAGTGGAGAACAACATTGAATAAGCTGATCCATATTGGTTTTGGGAATATTGTAAATACAGCAAAAATTATAGCAATTGTTGGACCGGATTCTGCGCCAGTAAAGCGTCTTGTACAGAAGGCGAAGGAAGAGGGCAGAGTTATCGATGCGACACAGGGACGAAAGACCAAGGCAGTTCTTGTTATGGAGAATAGTCAGGTTGTTTTATCAGCTTTGCTTCCAGAGACGATAGCAGGAAGAGCACAGGCAGATTTAGGAGATTCAGCAGACAGACAAGAACCAAATGTCGAAGAATAGAGTATAGAAAGGAAAGGGATAGATATGTTACATCCATCTTACACAGATTTAATGAAAGTAGTTAATAGCGAGGTAGAACCAGGAGAAGCACCAGTTGTTAATAGTCGTTATTCGATTGTTATGGCTACTTCTAAGAGAGCAAGACAGTTAATTGGCGGAGAAGAACCATTAGTTATTACAAAACAGACAAAACCATTATCTGTAGCAATTGACGAGTTAAATAAGGGACAGATTAAGATTGTACCAGAAGACTAAGGAAGTTTATGAAGATATTATTTATTTCATTGGGATGCGATAAGAACCTGGTAGATACAGAAATGATGCTGGGAATGCTGACCGATAAAGGTTATTTCATAACGAATGATGAAAATGAAGCAGATGTCGTTGTTGTAAACACATGCTGCTTTATTAATGATGCGAAAGAAGAAAGTATTAATACAATCCTAGAGATGGCAGAGCTGAAAAAAAGTGGTAATATCAAAGCTTTATTGGTTGCAGGATGCTTGGCGCAACGATATAAGGAAGAGATTCAGACGGAGATTCCAGAGGTTGATGCGATTATAGGAACAACTGCGATAGATAGTGTTGTAGAAGCATTGGAAGAAGTTTTTGCAGGAAAGAAACAGAACCATATAGAAGATATTAATCGAAAACCGGTTTGTGATAAGAAAAGAATGGTTACTACAGGTGGGCACTTTGCATATCTGAAAATAGCCGAGGGCTGTGATAAACACTGTTCGTACTGTATTATACCAAAGGTACGTGGTAATTATAGAAGTATTCCGATGGAAAGTCTTATAGAAGAGGCAAAAAAACTTGTGGAATTTGGCGCGAAAGAGCTGATTTTGGTAGCGCAGGAAACAACTCTTTATGGCAAGGACTTGTATGGTAAGAAGAGCTTGCCCGAGCTTTTACATAAGCTTTGTGAGATAGACGGCTTGTATTGGATTAGAATTTTATATTGTTATCCAGAAGAGATTACAGATGAATTGATAGAAACGATTCGTACAGAAGAGAAGATTTGTAACTATTTGGATATACCAATTCAACATGCAGCAGACCGTATTTTAAAGCGTATGGGACGTAGAACGAATCAGCAGGAGCTTCGTGATATGGTAGCAAAGCTTCGTAAGGCAATACCGGATATATGTCTTAGAACTACTCTTATTACTGGGTTCCCGGGAGAGACGCAAGAAGACCATGAGGAACTTCTTAGTTTTGTAGATGAAATGGAATTTGACAGATTAGGAGTCTTTACGTATTCACCAGAAGAAGATACACCAGCTGCTACTTTTGCTGATCAGGTAGAAGAAGAGATAAAAACAGACCGTCAGGCTGATATTATGGAGCTGCAGCAGGAAATAGCGTTTGAAAAGGCAGAAGATATGATAGGAAGAACCGTTCTTGCTATGATTGAAGGAAAAGTGCCAGATGAACATGCGTATGTAGCTCGTACTTATAAAGATGCGCCTAATGTAGATGGATTTGTATTTATTCAGACGAGTGAGGAGCTTATGACAGGAGATTTTGTACGTGCAAAGATTACAGGATCTTATGAATACGACTTGATAGGAGAGATTGATTATGAATTTACCGAATAAGCTTACTGTTTTCAGAGTGATATTGATTGTACCGTTTGTATTGCTGTTGCTTGGTGGTTATGCTCAGTGGGGATGGCTTTCAGCTATTTTAGGTGGAGCTGTCGTTTATACGGACTATATTGCACTTGTAATTTTCATTATTGCAAGCCTTACAGATTTATTGGATGGTAAGATTGCAAGAAAGTACAATCTTGTTACAAACTTTGGAAAATTCATGGATCCTCTTGCAGATAAGTTGTTAGTATGTTCTGCATTGATTTGTTTGATTGAAATGGGGCGAATTCCTTCCTGGATCGTGATTATCATTATCAGTAGAGAATTTATTATCAGTGGATTTCGTCTTGTGGCATCCGATAATAATGTGGTTATCGCAGCAAGTTATTGGGGAAAATTCAAGACAACCTTCCAGATGATTATGGTATGTTTGATGTTGGTCAATATTCCGGTATTAGAGCTCGTAACACAGATTGTTATGTGGATAGCAACGGCACTGACCTTGATTTCTTTGGTTGATTATGTAGTAAAGAATAAGAATGTTTTATTAGATGGCAATATGTAAGAGTAATCTTGTAAGAATGAAGAGACTTTAAATTTTGAGAACGAATTTAAAGTCTCTTTTGTAATTATAAAAAGTTTTTAAAATGGAAAGGTTGTACTTGCTGTGAGGATGAAGTTGTGATATGGTAAGAAAGTAAGCAAAACAAGTTTACATAGTGGCAGTGATGCCGGTCTAAGGGAGCTCTTCCCGAATTTTCCCCGTAATTATGAAACAAACAAATATTTTTATTGACAAAACCGAACAGATGTTTTATCATGATTACATGATGAACGTTTGTTCTAAAAGGAGAAGGAGACCAGATATGGAAAGAGAAGAAAAATTAAAAGCATTAGATGCTGCCTTAGTGCAGATTGAGAAACAGTATGGTAAGGGTGCTGTTATGAAGTTGGGTGATCCTGCTGCTCAGATGAACGTTGAGACATTTCCGACAGGCTCATTAAGTCTTGATATAGCGTTAGGTTTAGGTGGTATTCCGAAAGGAAGAATTATTGAGATATATGGACCGGAATCTTCAGGTAAGACAACGGTTACTTTACATATGATTGCAGAAGTACAGAAAAGAGGCGGTATTGCTGGATTTATTGATGCAGAGCATGCATTAGATCCTGTATATGCGAAGAATATTGGTGTTGATGTTGATAACCTTTATATTTCACAGCCGGATAATGGAGAGCAGGCATTAGAGATTACAGAGACTATGGTGCGTTCAGGCGCAATTGATATTGTTGTTGTTGACTCTGTTGCAGCATTAGTTCCTAAGGCAGAAATAGATGGAGATATGGGTGATTCTCACGTAGGTCTTCAGGCAAGATTGATGTCACAGGCTCTTCGTAAGCTCACAGCAGTGATTAGTAAATCAAATTGTACCGTTATCTTTATTAACCAGCTTCGTGAGAAGGTCGGTGTTATGTTTGGTAATCCAGAGACAACAACTGGTGGACGTGCATTGAAGTTCTATTCTTCTGTTCGGTTAGATGTACGTAGAATTGAGTCCTTAAAGCAAAGTGGAGAGGTAACAGGTAACAGAACAAGAGTTAAGGTTGTAAAGAATAAGATTGCACCTCCATTCAAGGAAGCAGAATTTGATATCATGTTTGGCGAAGGTATTTCTATTGTAGGTGATATTCTTGACTTAGCTGCAAATGTAAATATTATTGCGAAGAGTGGCGCTTGGTATGCTTATGAAGGTAATAAGATTGGTCAGGGTAGAGAGAATGCAAAGCAGTTCTTGAAGGATAATCCTGAGATTTGCAAGGAAGTAGAAAATAAGGTACGTGAATACTATGAATTACAGGGAGTAGAAAAGAAAGAAGAGCCTGTAGAAAGTAAGAAATCGACTAAAAAGGAAGCAGATGCTGAATGATTATAACCGAAATACAGGAAGTAACAAAAGCAAAAGTAAAAGTGTTTATTGATTATGAGTTCGCCTTTGTGTTATACAAAGGCGAACTTCGTACTTATGGAATTTGTAAAGAAAAAGAATTGGATGAAGACATTTATCGAACAATTATAGATGAGGTTTTGACAAAGAGAGCAAAGTTAAGAAGCATGCATTTGTTGAAGAGTCGTGATTATACACGATATGGCTTGTCAGATAAGCTAAGGAAGGATTTCTATCCAGATGAGGTTATTGAGGAGGCGATATCTTATGTGATGTCTTATGGGTATGTTGATGATGAACGTTATGCAAGATCTTATATTTCCTATGCAGGAAAGACGAAGAGCCGCAAACAGATAGAATGCTATTTAATGCAAAAAGGAGTCTCTAAGCAGGATATTGCAGATGCTTTTGGAGAACTGGAAGAATCCGATGCATTAGGGTCGGAGGAGAGTCTGATACAAGCGCTACTTGTGAAAAAGCACTATAAAAGAGAAAGTGCAAATATAGAAGAACGTAGAAAAATCATAGGATTTTTGTATAGAAAAGGATTTTCTTTGGATAAAATCTATAAAGTTGTCGGTGAAAGTGAATAAAATTTTGAAAGCTTTTTCGGTAGATTCGCCCTTTGAGCTTGACATAATAGGCAATTAAGGTTAAAATTGTAGTGTTGTAATTTGTCACGCAATTGAATCATATATAGCCAAAGGGTTCTTTGGCGAGATAGTGTACAATGAAAATTAAATAAGGAGGTGCTCCTGTACATGCTATATGTAATCGAAGCGATTATTATTATTGTAGTGTGTGCATTGGTTAGCTTTATAGCGTTTTCCAATTATAAGAAAAATGTAGAGACAACAATTGGAAATGCACAGGACAAGGCTAGAGAAATCATCGATGAAGCACTAAAAACTGCTGAGACAAAGAAACGTGAAGGCTTACTTGAGGTTAAGGAAGAGTCCATTAGAACAAAAAATGAACTTGATAAAGAAATCAAGGAGCGCAGAGCTGAAGTACAGCGTTTCGAGAGAAGGGTACAGCAGAAGGAAGAAAGCATCGATAAGAAGGCTGAATCCATGGAAAAGAAAGAAGCTAGTCTGAATGCGCGCGAGGAAGAGCTTGCAAAGCAAAAAGAAGCAGTTGCAAGATTGAATGAAGAGCGAGTACAGGAACTGGAGCGAATTTCAGGTTTAACCTCTGAACAGGCAAAAGAGCATTTATTAAAAATTGTTGAAGACGAAGTGAAACATGAAACTGCGGTAATGATCAAAGAATTGGAAACCAGAGCAAAGGAAGAAGCTGATAAGAAGGCAAAAGAATATGTCGTTACAGCGATTCAGAAGTGCGCTGCTGATCATGTATCCGAAACAACTATTTCAGTTGTACAGCTTCCAAATGATGAAATGAAAGGTAGAATCATTGGTAGAGAGGGAAGAAATATCAGAACTCTTGAAACTCTTACAGGTGTTGAATTGATTATTGATGATACACCAGAAGCAGTTATTTTATCAGGATTTGATCCAATTAGAAGAGAAGTTGCAAGAATTGCACTTGAGAAGCTGATTGTTGATGGAAGAATTCATCCGGCAAGAATTGAAGAAATGGTTGAGAAGGCGCAGAGAGAAGTTGAAGTCATGATTAAAGAAGAGGGTGAGTCTGCTACACTTGAGGTAGGTGTACACGGTATTCATCCGGAACTCATCAAGTTACTTGGAAAGATGAAATTCAGAACAAGTTATGGACAGAACGCGTTAAAGCATTCTATTGAGGTAGCGCAGCTTTCAGGTTTGCTTGCTGCTGAGATGGGACTTGATGTAAGAATGGCGAAGAGAGCTGGTCTTCTTCATGACATTGGTAAGGCTGTTGATCATGAAATGGAAGGATCTCATATCCAGTTAGGTTCTGATCTTTGTAGAAAGTATAAAGAGTCAGCAATCGTTATCAATGCAGTAGAATCTCATCATGGAGATGTAGAGGCTCAGTCACTGATTGCCTGTCTGGTACAAGCTGCTGATACTATTTCGGCTGCAAGACCGGGTGCAAGACGTGAAACTCTGGAAACATACACAACCAGATTGAAACAGTTAGAAGATATAACCAACAATTTTAAAGGTGTCGATAAGTCTTTTGCTATTCAGGCAGGTAGAGAAATCCGTGTTATGGTAGTTCCTGAACAGATTTCTGATTCAGATATGGTATTGTTGGCTCGTGATATTTCAAAACAGATTGAAGCTGAATTAGAATATCCGGGACAGATTAAGGTCAATGTCATTCGAGAATCACGTGTCGTAGATTATGCAAAATAATCCATACGAAGTTTAAATGCAAAGAAACTAAGCCGCTAAGAACCGTAAGAATACGGTTTTTGGCGGTTTTTTCAATCATATATAGTCTATTATTAAATTCACATATCTTAACGTATATTCACGT